>JAUWCF010000046.1 GCA_030609445.1 Thermoplasmatota archaeon
GCAATAATATCTATATCTGTATCTGCAACATTTTTTAGGATTGCCTGCCCAGATTTAACAGGGGCTTTTATATCAACTCTTTTTATCTCTTCTAAAACAGAGAACACTTTTTCTTTTGGGATAGGTTTTGAACTTTTAACACTGACAAGCGGCCAATCACCATTCTTTACAAGAATGGAAGTTGTCAGCATCCGTCTCGGATCAAGCGCCTCATTTCTTGCATATTCAATGCCTTTCTTACACTTGTTTCCTCTGAGGACTTCAAACTCTGTTCCATCAGTTCTCACTAGTATTTTACATCCAATAGGACAAACAATACAGGTGATTTCTTTTTCAGCAGTCATCGATTATCACCTTCAATGTCTCTGCAGATGCAATTGTTTCAGCAGAGATGTCCACCTCAATTCTAACCATATTTGCTGGATTCACCCAACGCATTTTTTTTCTCAGCAGTTCTTCATCTCCAGCCAGTACACGTAGAATTGTGTTTTCTTTGGGCTTTTCAACTCGAAATGTCAGAGGAATCATTCCAGATTTGTCGACTAGTTGAGGAACAACATATCGAACCCCGTCTCCTGGAATAATTCTAATATTTGATTTTTGTTTTCTTTTTTGGAGAGATGCTTTTTCTGTAGCATGTTCTCCAGCTCTTTTCGCATCTAAAGAAAGCATGTCAACCGTATCATACACCTGCAAACAATTTCCACAGGCAAATACGCCATCAAGAGTTGTCTCCAGCATTTGATTAACAATAGGACCACCCGTAACCGAATCAATCTCAATACCAACATTCTTAGATAGCTCATTTTCAGGAGTAAGACCCAGTGAGAGCAGAAGCGTATCACAACTAATCTGTTTCTCCGTCCCAGCAATCGGATGCATGTGTTCATCGACCTGTGCGATCGTTACCTGTTCAATGCGCTCTTTACCATCAATGCAAGTAATTGTATGATTAAGAAAAAGAGGTATATCATAATCATTTAGACATTGAACAACATTTCTTGGAAGACCACTTGCATATGGTAAAATCTCCACAACCCCTAAAACATTAGCACCTTCAAACTTCAAACGCCGTGCCATAATAAGGCCAACATCTCCTGATCCAAGAATTATTACATTTTTACCTGGCATAATGTTATAAAGATTAATGAATGACTGAGCCACCCCTGCTGTATAAATACCACTGGGACGCGACCCCGGAATCAGCACATTCCATCGTGTCTTCTCTCTACAGCCCATAGCAAGAACAATGGCACCAGCTTTGATTTTATACAGTCCTTTCTTGTTTACAGCAATAATCTCTTTACTTTTATCAAACTGTAACACCATGGTTTCTTTCAACACTTGTATGTCTTGTTTTTCTGCCATTTCAACATATTTTTCTGCATACTCCGGTCCAGTCAGAGACACTCCAGTTTCTTCCACACCAAAACCATCATGAATACACTGTGGAAGAATACCGCCAAGCCAACTATTTCTATCAATGATAACAACATGTTTTGCTCCATGCTGTTTTGCAGATACAGCAGCAGCAAGACCAGCAGGTCCACCACCGATAACTGCTACATCCACACTTTTGCTAATCATCTTTTACCTCTCGTGTTCTCTTCTCAAACAGATAAGATTTAGGTGATTTTAGTTTCATATCATCGATGCCAATATTGAACTGTTCTTCCATAATTCGTACAATATGCTGAGTGCAAAAACCACCTTGGCATCGACCCATACCTGCCCTACAACGGTACTTAACTGCAGAAAGAGACCGTGCACCCAAAGGATTAGAAAGCGCATTAATTACTTCCGCTTCTGTAATCTGTTCGCATCTGCAGACAATTCTGCCCCAGCGCTCATCATTTTTAACTAAATCTGACTGCTCTTTTAGGGGCATCTCAGAAAATCGTTTAATTCTTCCTTTTTTTAATTTAAAATTATTTTTTTTCTGTAACTCCATATGCTTAGAAATCATTTTCATTACTTCTCGTGCGATTGCTGGAGCTGCAGTAAGACCAGGTGACTCTATACCCAGAAGATTTATCAAACCAGTTGTATGTTTGCTTTCTTCTATCCGATAATCAGCCCATCCACCTGACTTTTCAGAAGCAAGTTTACAGCGAATCCCTGAATATGCACTAATTACTGCTTTTTTTGGCAGGGCAGGGATTATTTCTTTTGCCTCCTTAAATAACGTACTCATCATTTCCTTAGTGGTTCTCTTGTCCTCAGCATCACCAATAAACTCTGCACTAGGTCCAATGAGAATATTTCCCTCAATTGTTGGAGTAATATGAACACCAAGTACACCTAATTCTTTTACTGGTACGGGATATATCATTGAGTTTATCAAAGAACTATAATTTTTATCTAAAATTAGATATTCACCTCTACACGGGTACACCTGAAAATCAGGCTCTTCCACCATAGAAACTATTTCTCTACAATTAAGACCAGCTGCATTTACAACAATTTGTGCTTGAAAGTTACCTTTGTCTGTCAGTATCTCAAAATTGTTTCTCTGTTTCTTCAGTCCTATAACTTTTGTTTCAAGTAAAAATTTGACATTATTTTCTGCAGCATTTTCTGCAAGAGCAATAGTAAATTCATATGGAAATATGATTCCTGCTGTTGGAACCCATAATGCTTTGTAACATGAGACATTTGGTTCTTTTTTTTCAACTTCTGATCCATCTATTACTTTTAGATACGGTACGTTGTTTGCAATGCCTACATTCTGAAGACGGTTCAGTTCTTTTTCCTCATGTTGGTTTTTTGCTATTATCCATTTCCCAACCCACTTGAATTGAAACCCTAATGTATCAGCAAGTGTCTGAAACATTGAATTGCCTTCAACACAAAAACGAGCTTTAAGGGAGTCTGTTGGAGAATTAATGCCGCTGTGAATAACACCACTATTTGCTTTACTTGCACCAGATGCAACATCACTTCCCATCTCAAAAACAACAACATCAACTTTATATTTTGATAACTCCCAAGCAATTGCAGAGCCAATCACACCTCCTCCAATTATTGCAACCTGGAAGTTTTTCATCGAAGAGGGAATAAAAACTTACCCTATAAATATTAGGTATCCATTGTTCTACGCTAGATTTTTAAGCAGTCAATTTATGATGAGAGATATGCAAGTAGACATACCATATGGAAAGGAAAAAATCAATGTAAAAATATCTCAGCCTTGCGAAGTACTAGTTCCAAATAAAGTTATAGTTAAAGATCAAGACAAAATCATTGAAAAAGCATTAAAAAATCCGATTGGAAAAGAATCCTTTGAACAGTTTGCAAAAAAAACAGAAAAATTACTTGTCATTGTTAATGATGCAACGAGGCCTACTCCCACCTCAAAGATACTCGACTATCTTTCACCTATTCTCATATCTCATCCCGATGTTACATTTATTGTAGCAACAGGAGTTCACAGAGTACCAACTGATGAGGAATATCGGTTCATATTTGGGAAATCTTATGATATCTTCAAAGAACAGATATATGCTCATGATGCTAGAAAAGAAGAAGATATGGTGTATCTAGGCACATCAAAAAATGGAACTGAAATGTATATTAACAAAATGGTTCCTGAAATTGGAAATGTTATCGTTATTGGTAGTGTTGAACCGCATTACTTTGCAGGATATACAGGGGGTAGAAAATCGTTTCTTCCGGGTGTTGCTTCGTATAAAACAATTGAGATGAACCATAAGCTTGCTCTCAGTGATGACGCACGATCTCTTGCTCTTGATGACAATCCAGTAAATCAGGACATGGTAGATGCGATGAATGTTTTAAAGGACATCAACGTTTTTTCAATACAAACAATACTTACCGGAGATCACAACATATATGCTGTCACTGCAGGTGATCTACTTCAATCATTTGATGCAGCTATTTCCTATGCAAATGATGTGTTTTGCGTTCCCTTAAAAAAGAAAGGAAACATTGTACTCACTGTAGCGCCTTATCCTATGGACATTGATCTGTATCAATCTCAAAAAGCGCTTGACAATGGAAAACTTGCATTGGACGAAGGCGGCATAATTATTCTTGTTTCAAAGTGTCGGGATGGCGTTGGAGAAACTACTTTTTTAGATCTGTTAAGCAAAGCAGATACGCCTCAAAAGATTTTAGATATCCTTGGTGGCGAATACAAACTTGGATATCATAAAGCAGCAAAAATGGCACAGATTGGGATCCATGCTCAAATATGGGCAGTGACAGACCTTGATGATGAAATCGTTAAAAAAGCCTTGATGAAACCCTACTCAACGATTCAATCAGCTCTTAATCATGCTGTAGAAATAATCAAAGCGGCCGGTAGACAACCAAGAGTTGTTGTGATGCCTTCAGGAAGTCTTACTATTCCCTTGGTTAAAAAATAATGATTTATGTTGCAATATATGTTGTAATTTGCAGCAACTATTAAAATGAGAAAATGCATTCGTCAAAATGCGATATTTTTTTGGAAAATGGAGGCATGATGATGGATTTTCAAATAAAAACAAAAGATGATGTATTAAATCTAGTACAAGAGAAAAATGTAGTATTTATTCGACTACAATTTGTCGACATACTTGGTACACCAAAAAACATCGTTATCCCTGCAAGTAGATTGGAAGAGGCTTTTGATGATGGAATGCCTTTTGATGCTTCATCAATTGCAGGATATGCAACCATTGAAGAGTCGGATAAAATCGCAAAACCTGATCCAAAAAGTTTTGTCATTCTTCCAGAAGGCATTGAAAAAAGAGTAACTGCAAAACTCAACTGTGATATTTACGAGCCAAACAGCAAGAGATTTATTGGAGATACAAAATATATTTTGGAAAAAGTCGTAAACAAAGCAAAAGAATTAGGCTACATTTATAATACTGGCCCTGAATGTGAATTCTTTTTATTTAAGAAAAATGGGGAAGAGTCAACACTTACTCCTAATGATTATGCGGGGTATTTTGATCTTTCACATCGAGATCTTGCTGAAGGGGTGAGAGCAGACATCTCCCTTGCCTTAGAGGAAGTGGGAATACATACGTATACTACTCATCATGAAGTAGCAGCAGGTCAACATGAGATCAATTTTCATTATGCTGATGCAGTTACGACAGCAGATCAGGTGATTACCCTTAAATATATTACAAAAGTAATTGCCACAAAACATGAGTTGCATGCATCATTTATGCCAAAGCCCATATTTGGTGCAGCAGGCTCAGGGATGCATACACATCAATCACTATTTACGAAAAAAGGCGAGAATGTTTTTTATGATCCATCTGATAAAAATCAATTAAGTGATATTGCACGTTTCTTTATCGCAGGCTTACTTAAATATGTAAAAGAAATGAATGCGATACTAAACCCTACTGTGAACTCATACAAGAGGCTTATACCAGGATATGAGGCACCGACGTATATTTCATGGGCAAATCGAAATAGAAGTGCTCTTATTCGTATTCCTTCAAAGAGAGGAAAAGGCACTCGTTGTGAACTACGAAATCCTGATCTTTCAGGTAATCCTTATCTACAATTTGCTGTCATGCTTGCTGCAGGACTCAAAGGAATTGAAGACAAAATTGAACCACCAACACCAGTTGAAAAAAACATCTACTCCTTATCCGAACAGGAACGGGAGAAATATGGTGTTGGACATCTCCCTGAAAGTCTTGGACATGCACTTTCTTTTATGGAAGAAAGTACGTTGCTACGAGAAACACTTGGTGAACATATCTTCAATAATTTTTTACATGTGAAACGTGAGGAATGGGACGAATATCGAATGCAAGTTACAAAATGGGAAATTGACAACTATCTCCCCATCATATGAATTTAAGCATTCTATTATACTCAGGTGCCTGTTTGCCTTTACATAGTTAAATAAATAATATAAATTGAATGTGCTATTCAGCTGTGAGGAATGATGTTATGACATTTGAAATGCAAATAGTAAGTAATACTCCATTAATAGGTGATGAGGATTTAGATAGTGCTGCAAAAAAGTTTTTTGAACAAATCGGTTATCTCTCCAAAGGTTCAGATCCTACGATACCGTATAGGATTTTTGCAGATTTTTTCTTAAAACACCCTACAAAAGCATGGATTGTTGATGAGATTGCAGCAGAACTTAACACATCAAGACCTACGGTGTATCGTCATCTTAATAAGCTGAAAGGTTTTGATATTCTTGAAGAGGTTCAGATTTTTGATGAGATAACAAAGCAAAATAAGAAAGCATATTGCATGAGATATGGAAACTTTCAAAAAGCGTGGAATTTTGTTGAGGCTCATATTAAAGTAGCAGTTGAAAATTACGGTAAGACCGTAGAACATCTGCAAACACTGTTAGAAAAAGAAAGGAAGGGCCTACATGACTAAAAAAGATGAATTAAAGCTCACAGAAGGATCTCGATATAAAGTAATTTCAATTGGTGGAAGAGATGCAGCTCTTGAGACTGAGGGTGTGTTTAAAGGATTTGCCTCTATTGGTATTGACGAAGGAGGTATGCAAATCGAGCTTAGTGAGCGCCATGGAGATATGCAGGGGAAAATACGTATTGTTGCGTTACATGCAATACTTGCGATCGATATTTTAGATGCAAAAGAGGGCGATAAAAAAGACGATTCAAAAGATACTAATCATTATTATGGTTAAAAAATAAGAGATGCGAAGAGAGCATTGATCGATATGCCATAGTCTCCCCAGCGGCTTTTTAGCAGCGATTCTAATTTACTTTCCATTCATTTGGGAGTCCATTGTCAAAAAATTTTTATCGATATCTCATCTTTTCTTGTGTAATGGAAAGATAGCAATCCATCCTAATTTTCGTACTATTCTGACGCGGACCTCTCTAACACGTGTTGCATCCCAAAAATAGTAATGAAAAGTATCTTTCTAAACATTATGCCTCAAAATGCAAAACTCCAGTGTTTTGGTTTAAATGTATGTACATGGATAAAAAATAGGATAAATGTAACAAAAGGTCAGTGGACTGATTTCATTTCTACATTACTCTATGGAATTAAAAAAGAAAAGAAGGGAGAATGGTTTTAGCTGATTATAGCGGTAGTATTGCCAAATATTTTTTTAACTATGATTAAAATGAAGATTAGAGATGTAAATTTGACTATACGTAATAGATGAAGTATTACTGAAAGCAGGAAAAGTAGTATAAATGTCG
>JAUWCF010000194.1 GCA_030609445.1 Thermoplasmatota archaeon
AGACGGGATTAACAGGATTTACAGGATGGGACGAGCCATTTTCATATCCTGTCCATTAATTCAGGCAATGCGATTCCATGTTTAACAATATATCCTGAATAGTGATGTTACTCACATAATGTTAAGGAGAGCCACAAAAAACATCTTGAGACCAACACAACATCAAATTTGATGTCACCCGTCCTGTTATATCACGCGACTTTAGAAAACTGGTCGAAATGGGACTGGCGGATAAACTGGGAGCTGGACGTTCTACCCGATACCGTCTTAAAGGGCCGGTCTAATCGTCAAGTAATCGTCAAGTAAATTCCGTTAATCGTATACTTCAAATACTCCAAAATACTCCAAAACACATTGCTGCAGCACTACTAAATAAGTCAAAATAATATCCATACATAGGTCGAAAATATGCAAAACATAGAAAAGACAATCCAGAGTATACTCAAAAAGTTCGAAGAACCAGGTGACTATGAGAAAAGAAAGATCGTTTTCTGGTACGACAATGACCAAACAGTTGAGACTGAGGAAGAACTTGAAGAGATCAGGACTGCACTTGCAAAAAATAAAAAAACTATTAAATTACATATTCTCAACAACAATTTCTTTGAAACAAAAAAGCTTCTTGAGCATGATGATAAAGAATCAAATTATCTCATCTATTCACCACAAGCAAAACGAGATAATGAATCCAACTGGTTGCTCGACATAGAACTCTATTCATCCGGATTTGAGAATAGCAAGATATCAGATATTAAAAGCGAAATTGGGATCGAAGGACCTGATTTAGATGTGTTTTTGGAACGAAATGCTAAGTTTTTTACAAAGAAGAAAAGAGTTTCAGATCTTAAGAAATTATACAATCCCGATTGGAAGGAAGATAAATTCATATTGGGGATGCTTGGGGTACTCACAAAATCTCAAACAGACGACCAAAGAGATATCGTCAGAAAGTTGTTAGTTGCTTCGCTCGATGAAGAAGATAACACCATCTGGAGTGATATTGAAAGATTCGGACTTGTAGAAGGTTTCTGGACAATGGTGAGAAGGCATTTTGGTTATTCATCCGAGCATCCGACCTTAAAGAAACTGTTCCTCAGTTTCATAATAACTCACATGGACAGGAATACAAAAATCGCTCTCAAGAACTATAAACAATACATCAACAGACAGAGCAACGAATGTGAGATATTCCTAAGAGGATGGTTGGACCATTCAAAAGACTCCAAACAATTTGATGATAATTCTCGCCAATTACTTTTAGAAACCGGGAAAAAACTCGAAACAAGCCTGACATCAATGTTAAACAAACACGATGTTGAAGACTACATTGATGCTGAATCCCTTCACATATTCGACCAAAATATCATCCGTAACATTGTCACGAAAATAACAGAAGAGAGTGATGATTTCGAAAAATATCTTGAATGGATAGACAAACGAAAAACAAAACACTGGTATCAGGAATATGAAAACATCTACTGTGCCATTGAAAATGCAGTGAAACTCCATCAGTTATCAAAAGAGATCGAACATGAAGGTATCAATGAACAGAGTTTGAATAAACTCTTTAAAGGATATACAAATCGCTATTACCTTCTGGACTACTATTACCGCAAATTCTACTACTACTATGACAGAGATAGTGAAAAAGAGATACTCAAGAAAAACATCAAGGAAAAAGTTGAAAAACTGTACAAAAAGATGGTTGACACAGTTCACACTCGATGGGACGAACTAATTGACTCAGAACTTGAAAATGCCTGGAATATAGAACTTATTGATAAACAGGATAATTTTTACAAAAACTATGTAAACAATATCATCAGAAAGAATGATCGAGATAGGGTTGCTGTCATAATCTCGGACGCATTGCGCTATGAGAATGCAGTTGAACTCAGAGATGTGCTTAACAAAAATACTAAAGGCACGATTGAACTAAAGGCCATGGTAGGTTCACTTCCATCATACACAAAACTTGGAATGGCAAGCCTTCTTCCTCACAAGATCATAGAATACAAGAACAATCGTATTTTAGTAGATGGAATTAGCTCTGAGGGCACTGAAAATAGGGGAAAGAT
>JAUWCF010000045.1 GCA_030609445.1 Thermoplasmatota archaeon
TGTTTTTCTTTATCATAGTTCCACGGTGTAGTTGTTTACAAGTATATATTTCAACTTATAAATATATAAACATTTCGATAAAAGTTAATATACTTGAAAAAAAACAAGATACTAACAGCTGCAAAAAATTGAATGAACAAAAGCAAAATAGTTATACACGCTAGCACATATTGTTTATCCATGCCCTTAATTCAATCTGAACACAAAACTGAAGCAAGTAACACCGAGAGAGTAACAACAGGCATTCCCGGCTTAGATCAAATAATCTCAGGAGGCTTCCCAAAAGGATCCATAACACTTGTATCGGGGCCTCCAGGAAGCGGAAAAAGCATACTATGCGGCCAATACCTATACAAAGGAATAGAAGAAGGAGACAGATGCCTATTTCTAACACTTGATAAAAAAGTAGAAGGACTCCTTGCACAAACAGATGAACTAGGAATGAACTTTCAGCCAGCAATTGACAAAGGACAGATAAAATTTCTTTTCCTTAACATCAACAAAAAACTCATTTACGAAACAATGACAAACGAGATATTATCAGGAGACTACGAAAGAATCGTCCTTGACTCAATCACACCCATCTCAGAAATGCCCATCTACATAAAAAACCATGAGATAACAGATAACATCAACATCATCGACCCTGAAGAATCAACGGATAAAACAAACTTTCCCATACGAAGACTACATCTCCATTACATCATGAACGCACTGGAAACATCAAACTGCACATCACTGGTCACATCGGAATTGCCACCCAACTCCACCAACTTATCAAGAGATGGTTTCTCAGAATTCTTAGCAGACGCAGTCATAATTCTCAATTACGATTCAACAATGGACAGAAGAAAACTCTCAGTAATGAAAATGAGAAGCACAAAACATACACTCAAACCACAAGACATCGAAATAGGATACGGCGGATTAAAAATCGTGTAAAATATCATGTTACACTATAAACCACCAAAAGAACTACGATCTCTTTTCATAGTACATTACTCGCCATTATTACTAACTATACTAACAGGACCATTAACAGCAATTTATGGAATCTGGGAGATACCAACAGAAAAAATCATATCAATAACTGCAGGGATCATCGTATTTCTAATAGGGACATATGTTTATTTCAGATGGGAGATATTTTGGCATAAAACATACAAAGGACAACTAGTAACAGGAGGAATTTTTCAACATATCAGACATCCACATTACGCCTCACTGCTAATAGTTGGTTTTGGGCTAGCCTTCTTCTTTTACTCCCTCTTTGCACTCGCAATCGCAATCATTGCAATACCAATAATGATATGCAGCATCATAGACGAAGAAAAACTACTCATAAAACAATACGGTGAAGAATACAAAAAATTCATGAAAAAAGTACCATGGAGAATGATTCCAAAGATATTTTGATACTATGAAAGAATGCCAGGGAGCAAGCGTATAAACAATCCGCTCCCTATCATTCCCCTTACTTTCTTTCTTGATTATTTTTATCGATCTATCATTGTTCATCCCAAAGATATTTGAAAAGGAAACATAATAGAGAGCTTTGTGACAGATCAAAAAGACTGGGCGAGAAAAAAAGCAGAACTCATATCGAACGGAAAAATCTACATACCAAACGATATAAAACTACCATATCCTCTTGAAAGATCAACCGCAGGACCAGGAGCAGGAGCTTTATCAATCACGCTTTCTTTTAACAATAAAAACATAAAACTTGAGGTAAGTAGAAATCAAAATGAATCATATTCGTTACAAAAAAAAGATAATACATACAATATAATAAAGAAAGGAGGAAAATTTCTTGAAGACGTAAAAATCATTCCAACAGCATTTCATGCACCGGGACAAGCATTTATCAATTTAGAGAACAGATGTATCTACAAATGCGCCTTCTGCAGCTTATCAGAACATAGATTTCTTCAAGATTATGACGAAGATAAATTCGTAGATTTAATTATTAAAGCTTCAAAACGCAGTGATTTTTCTGCTGTTTCTTTAACAAGTGGAGTGTATCCAAACAACACAAGAGTAATAAAAACGATGTGTGAAATAATACAAAAGGTCAAAGAAAAACTACCGGACATACCAATCGGTGTAGAACCATATATATCCAAAAGGGAGGAAATAGTATTTCTTAAAAAAGCAGGTGCAGATGAAATAAAAATAAATCTGCAAATCCCAAATAAAGACCTCTTTGAAAAAATATGTCCAGATTTTGATTACGACGATATCATGAATATGCTTAATGCATCAGTAGAAATCTTTGGAAGGGGAAAGGTTACATCAAATATTATTTTTGGGCTAGGGGAATCAGATGAAACAGTACTCAAAGCTATAGAAATACTAGCATCAAAAGGTGTTGTCCCAACATTAAGAAAAATACGAATTAATAAAGACAATAAGAAAAAACTAGAGGAAGCATTATCTTATAAAATACCAGATACATCCTCTGAACGAATCATTCAACTTGCCAATGAGCAAAAAAAGATACTAAAAAAACATAATCTTACAACAAAAACATTCAAAACAATGTGTCACCCATGTGGTTGCTGCGACATTGTTTCTTTCTGGGACGTTTAAAAAAGAGAGGTAACAACATTTATATACCATTTCTTTTATGCCTACCTTCCTGATCTATACCAGACATGAATCGGGCAATTCAATAAGAACCCCGGTAACAAACAGCAACATAAGCTTTTAGCTGTTTGCCAGATGTCACGGTTTAGAAATTTGAAGCATAAAAGTTAGCCTAAATCAAATCATTCAGAGGGTATGTTATGGGTAACACACATCATCCAAAAAGAGGATCACATGGCTTTTCGCCACGAAAAAGAGCAAAAAGTGAAACACCACACATTAAAAGTTGGGCAGAAGGCGGCGAAAAACCAAAGATACAAGGATTTTTCGGTTACAAAGCAGGTATGACCCACACTTTTATGATAGACTATAGGCCCACTTCCACAACGTCAGGAAGAGAAGTAAGAGAACCAGTCACGGTTGTTGAAACACCTCCAATAAAAATTGCAGCTGTACGAGCATATCAAAGAGCATCATATGGATTGTACACCACAGGCGAGATCTGGGCCGATAAACTTGACCCTGAACTATCAAAAAGAATTCCTCTTGCAAAAAAACAGAAAAAGAAAAACTGGGACTTCACAAAAGATGCAGAGGAAATACGAGTCTTAATATATACACAACCAAAGCTTGTTACTGGTACACCAAAGAAAACACCTGAACTTAGTGAACTACGAATTGGCGGGGGAAGCATCGAAGAGCAGATAACATACGCAAAAGAAATTCTCGGAAAAGAGCTTAAGATAAACGACGTCATAAACGAAGGTGACATGCTTGACATCATTGCAGTGACAAAAGGAAAAGGATTCCAGGGTGCAGTAAAACGCTGGGGGGTAAAACTCCTCACACATAAAAACTCAAAACATCGCAGGATGATCGGAACAGCAGGATCATGGCATCCTAACTGGGTCCAAGCAACAGTTCCACAAGCCGGCCAGATGGGATATCATCAAAGAACAGAATATAACAAGCGTGTCCTTAAAGTTGGAGAAAATGGAGAAGAGATTACTCCATCCGGTGGTTTTCCACATTACGGCGTTATCAGAAATTCATATATTCTTATTCATGGCTCAATTCCAGGACCTGCAAAACGTTTGATAGGCATGAGAGATGCAGTCCGATACCAACGTGGTGTGAAAGTCGAAAAACCAGAAATAAGTTACATATCTACAACAAGTAAACAAGGAGCATAAAAATGGCGAAAGTAAATGTTTATGGAACTGATGGTGCGGTGAAAGAAACCATTGATTTACCACAAGTATTTGATACTCCTTATCGCCCAGATGTTATACAAAAATCATTTAACGTCCTTCATTCAAACAAAAGACAACCCTATGGAGCAGATCCACTCGCAGGAACAAAACATGCAACTGCATCTGTTGGTAAAGGACGAGGACAATCAAGAGTACCACGACTTACTCAGGGGCGGACAGCAGCACTAGCACCATGTGTTGTTGGGGGACGAAGAGCACATCCTCCAAAGGCAGAGAAAAACTGGAAAGAAAAAATGAATAAAAAAGAAAAACTTCTTGCAAAAAACTCTGCACTTGCTGCAACAAAAGATAAAGAAATTGTTACAGGACGAGGTCACGCATTTGACGAAAAAATTACACTTCCGGTCATTATAGCTGACGAGTTTGAAAAAATCAAAAAGACAAAAGACATAATCACCGCGTTAGAAAAGATTGGTATTTACAATGATGTACTTCGTTCAATAAACGGTAAACACATACGGGCAGGCAGAGGGAAAAGCAGAGGACGAAAATATAGGATACCAAAATCACTACTTATTGTTTCTACAAAAGATACGTTAGAGAAAAGCTCGAATAATTTATGTGGTGTAGACATAACAAAACCAGATCAGTTAAATATTGAATATCTCGCGCCCGGTGGAGACGCAGGAAGACTTACCGTATTTACAAAATCTGCTTTACAGCAACTTGGAGGCAGTAAATAATGGATACTTATAAAATAATATTTCATCCATATGTTACAGAAAAAACGATGAATCAAATGGAAAGAAACAATGCCTTAGAATTTATCGTTAAAAGAGATGCGAATAAACAGCAGATTAAACAATCCGTTGAAACGCTGTTTGATGTGAAAGTAAAAAACGTTAACACAAGAATTACAAAAAATGGGAAACACGCAATCGTCGTATTTATGCCTGAATTTAAAGCAGAAGACATTGGTATGAGAATAGGAGTATTCTAGGAGCATACTATGGGAAAAAATCTAATACAGCAGAGGCGAGGAAGAAGAAAAGGACGATTCAATGTCCCTTCTCATAAATTTAGAGGAGAAATTAAATACTCTAATGAAAAAAAGCTGAAAGGTATCGTTGAAGAAATACTTCATGACCCCGGAAGAACATCACCTCTTGCAAAAATACGGCTTGAAAACAACAAAACAATGCTCATCCTTGCAACAGAAGGAACAGAAGTTGGTCGTGAAATTAGATTTACAGAAAATAAAAGCGATTGTCTCAAAGGAAACATACTTCCCGTTGGGACAATCCCTGAAGGATACCCAATTTATAACATTGAAATTACTCCCGGAGATGGAGGAAAACTTGTTCGAGCGGGAGGAAGCGGTGCAGCCGTTGTGTCACATGATTCAAAGAAAACCGTTGTAAAACTTCCTTCAGGTCAATTCAAAACATTGGATTCATCCTGCAGAGCAACAGTCGGGATTGCTGCTGGCGGTGGAAGAAAAGACAAACCGTTTCTAAAAGCAGGAAACAAATACCATGCACATAGGAAAAAAGGAAAACAATATCCTATTGTTCGAGGAGTTGCAATGAATCCAGTCAATCATCCCCATGGCGGTGGAGGTCATCAACATGTCGGCGGCCCAAGCACGGTTCCTCGTGGTGCGCCTCCAGGGAGAAAAGTTGGAAATATCGCTGCTAAACGTACAGGGAGAAAGTAGATAATATGGCAAGAAAAGTTATCTTTCGATCATCTGCAAGAAGCAGAAGGAAAAAAGAGCGGAAAAAGATAGGAGTAAAGAAAAAAGAGTTCAAATTCTGTGGACTTACCGCCGAAGAACTGCAAAATCTCTCTATAGATGAATTACTTCCCTTGATTCCTTCAAGAATGAGGCGGACACTTAAAAGAGGGCTCACAAAAGAACAAAATAAGCTTCTAGAGGATATAAAAAGTGCAAAAGGAGATATGATAAAAACCCATTGCAGAGATATGATAATATTACCTGCGTTTATTGGACATAATATACTTGTTCATAGTGGAAAAGAGTTTCAAAGAGTAAACATACAGCCTCAAATGGTGGGGCATTACCTTGGAGAATTTGCGTTAACTCGTAAGAAGGTAAAACATACAGGACCTGGTGTTGGAGCTACTAGATCCTCGAAATTTATGCCGTTGAAGTGATGAAAAATGCCGAAATATTCAACTGAAGTGGATCCGGATAAAACCGCAAAAGCATATGGATATGAGCTACACTGCTCTCAAAAGGACTCCATGAATCTTGCTTATGCACTTAAAGGAATGCACACTGAGAAAGCAAAGAAGTTTCTTGAAGAAATAATTGAGATGAAACGCCCACTTCCTGCAGTGTTTCATAAAAGAAAACGAGCTCATCAAAAAGGCATAGGTCCTGGCAGTTATCCACAAAAAGCTGCCCGATACATGCTAAAAGTAGTAAAAAACGCAGAAAATAATGCAGAATACAAAGGATTCGATGTGGAAAACATGAAAATCGTTCACATCTCAGCATATCAAGGACGGATAATCAAAGGAATTATGCCACGGGCACAAGGACGAGCTACTGATAAAAACAAAACAACAACAAACATTGAAATTGTCGTTGAAGAGGCGGAATAATGGCAAGTGAACGAAAATTTATAAGGGAAAATACAAAGAGAGCCCTCATAAAAAATTTTTTAGTTAAAGAAATAGAGGGAGCTGGTTTTGGTGGTATGACTATCCAAAGAACACCAATTGGAACAAGAGTAAACATTCTTGTTGAAAGACCGGGAATGGTTATAGGAAAAGGTGGATCGAAGATAAAACAATTAACATCTACAATTCAAACAAAGTTTGATGTAGAAAATCCTCAGATTGAAATCCAAGAAGCAGGGGCACATGCTGCATTAAATGCACAAATTATGGCCGAAAAACTTGCAGAAGCACTTCAGCGTGGCTGGCATTTCCGAAGAGCAGGGCATTCAACTGTGCGAAGAATCATGAGCGCTGGTGCAAAAGGATGTCAGATCGTCATTGCAGGAAAACTTACAGGGGCGAGACATCGAACCGAAAAATTTACAGAAGGCCATGTTAAATACTGTGGTGAAGTTGCGAAAGAAGTCATGGATAATGGTTTTGCCTCAGCGAAACTAAAAGCAGGCGTTCTTGGTGTAAAAGTTAGGATTATGAAACCTGATGCAAAACTACCTGATGAAGTGAAATTAAAGATTCCTGAGGAAAAAGAAGAAAAAACAGAAGAGGAAAAAAAGGAAAAAACCGCTGACAAGAAAGAACAGAAAAAAACAGATATTAAAAAGATTGCAGAAATCCCAGGAATAGGAGCATCTATCGTCAAAAAACTGGAGAAGGCAAAGATTGGATCTTTAGAAGAACTCTACAAAATGGATATCAAAGGAATTCTTTCTATTGAAGGCATTGGAAAGAAGACAGCTGCAACAATCATTAAGAAT
>JAUWCF010000047.1 GCA_030609445.1 Thermoplasmatota archaeon
ATCTTTATCAAGTCTAAAGTTTATATAATTAGTAACCTTTATACATTTCCTAGTATTTTCCAGTATTATTAATTGGTCTTTTGTTGGTTTCAGTTTCTTATCAAAATCAGGAATTATTATATTATTCATAAAAAAAGAATAGTTGATTACTTTTTAATACTATCGTTTACACTATATTATCTCAACGTAAATACCCATTCACACCACAAATCATCAGGGTGCTTGTCAGGAGGACAAACGTTACAGTTTACTTCAATATCCAGATTGAACTCTTTCGCAAACGATTTCAAAAAACTCCAACGTACTGGTTTACAGCCAAACTCACAAAGACCCTTTTTAAGCCGTGTATTCTGAGCACGACATTGTACGTTTCTTACAATCGCATGATCCTTCTCAACAACAATTTCTTTATCTTCAAGATCAAGCGTCCAACCTGAAAGATGAAGTCCCTGTATCATAGATGCGATATCGTCACCCGTGATATCAAAAAGATTTCGTATCTTTCGTGCTTCGATTTTTCCCATGACCTCCCAGACTTTTCTATCAATCTCAGTAGCTGCCTCTGTACCAAATTTTTCTTCGATACCAAGATAGTACAATCCGTCAACAGCCCACATATTTCTAAGATGCATGAAAATAAAATCAGCGAGCTTCTCTTTGGGAATATCTGAAATAATCTTTTTATCTTCTTCTCGACTCATGCATATCACCTGTAATTTATGAGATAAAAAACAGGAGTAAAACTTGGTTTACCCCATTTTTGTTTTTATCGCATCGGTAAGTTTTGGAAGTATTTCATAGAGATCACCGACAATACCATAATCCGCAGATTTAAAGATCAACGCCTCCGGATCTTTGTTGATAGCAACAATGACACCTGAATCACGCATACCAGCGATATGTTGAATCTGACCAGAAATCCCTGCAGCAATATACAACTTTGGTTTCACCTTATGACCTGAAAGACCAATCCAATGATCTTCAGAAAGCCATTTCAAATCAGCAGCGATCGGACGGGAACAACCCACTGTTCTTCCTTTCAATGCCTCTGCGAGATCGCTAATCATTTTTATGTCATTTTTATCTTTAAACCCTCGACCACAGGAAACAATGATCTCTGCATCTTCAACATTTGCCTCCTCAGTTTTCATCTCTTGAACTTTCAGAATTTTAGAAGATGATTTCTCAACATCGATTTTCTTTTTGACAACTTCACCTTTATGTTTATCATCTTTTGGTAACGGATCAAACACTTTAGATGGAACTGTTACAATCTGCGGTGTAGTATTGAATTGTTCAACTGCAACAGCATTACCACTATAAACGATTCTCTCGGCAGTAAGCTTCTTATCTCTAAGATAAACATTTGTACAATCTGTAACACATCCTGTTTCAAACTTTGCTGCAAGACGAGGAGCAAGTTCTTTTCCATTTTTATTTGAACCAATAAGAATTATTTCAGAACCGTCCTCCTTGACAATGCCTTCAATGATATCTGTATACTCTTCAGCTTTAAACTGATCAATATCGGTCTCTGCGACAACTACCTTATCAGCACCATGGGCAATATAGTCCTTAGAAAACTCATCCTTTCCAATGATAACTGCTGTAAGTGATTTATTTAGTTCTTTAGCTAGCTCATTACCCTTATTGAGTAACTCCAACATCAAATTCTTATTATCAGAATAAACCAACACCATCTATATCACCTCAACACTCCTTCTTTTACAAGACTATCAACAAGTTTACCCACCGAATCATCGATATCATCCTGATAAACAACGTTCTTTCTCTCCATAGAAACACCTTTAATATCAACAGTTGTAATCTTTGGTTCAAGCTTCCCAGAACCAACATCATCTAAAGACCAATCATTAATAGGCTTATTTGCGGCAGCAAGAATCTGCATGAGACTAGGAAGCCGTGGTTCGTTGATTTCTTTTGTCACCGTAATCATCACAGGAAATGATGACTCAATAGTTACTGCTTTATCACCAATGTTCCTCTCAGAAACAACCTTATCTTTCTCAACAGTGACGTTTTGAGCATAGGTAATCTGCGGAATATTAAGAATACCAGCGACTCGTGGACCGATTTGCCCAGAGAAAAGATCAATGGATGCCTCGCCACATAAAATAATATCATATTCACCTATTTTTTTGATAGCACCTGCCAGAATAGTTGATACTACAAAATAATCAAGTTTTTCCGGCTGAACAATATGTATTCCTTCATCAGCACCCATGGCAAGAAGCTCCTTTATTTTCTCCTTAGCATCTGCAGGGCCAACAGTAACAACCGTTAGTTTCCCGCCATGTTTTTCTTTTATCTTAATTGCTTCTTCCATAGCATTCTTATCGATGTCACTAATCTTTTGTGGTACACCTGCAAGAATAAGCTTGTTTGTTTTTGAGTCAACTTTTATCTCTGATACGTCAACAACCTGTTTTGCACAAACTACTATATTCAATATTTTAACACTCCTTTCTTTTTCTTTTCAATCTCTCGTAACTCCTTTCTTTTAATTTTACCGCTCTGTGTTTTAGGAAGATCTTCAACGAACTCTATCTCCCTTGGATATTTATAGGGAGCAGCAACTTTTTTGCAATGCTTTTGAATATCTTTTACAAGACGTTCAGAAGCCTTCTTTTTATCATGAAGAATAACAAATGCCTTAACAATCACACCACGAATCTCATCAGGGCTTGCAACAACTGCAGCCTCTAAGACTTCCGGATGGGAAATAACTGCAGATTCCACCTCAAATGGAGAAATTCGATACCCACTTGCCATGATAAGATCATCATCTCTTCCACTGAACCAAAAGTATCCATCCTCATCTTGATAAAGTACGTCACCTGTGAGAAACCAATCATTCTTGAAGCTATCAATGGTTTTCTCCGGTTTATTCCAGTACTCTTTAAACAGTCCAGGATCTGTTTTTTTAATGGCAAGTACCCCTGGTTCACCTATGGGTTGTACTTTGCCGTCATAATCAACAATTCCACATATCTTTCCAGGTTGAGGCCTGCCACAGGAACCTGGTTTTACCTTCATACCTTGTATGTTTGAAAGATACACCATCACTTCAGTCATGCCAATTCCATCATAGATTTCAAGATCAAACATTCTCTTCCACTTCTTGATCACCTCAGGGTTTAATGGTTCACCAGCTGAAATGCAATGTTTCAAGTTTGAAAGATCATAGTTTTTCTCTGCATCCTTTACTGCAACAAAAATGCGATATGCAGTAGGAACCGAGGCAAGATTTGTAATTTCATATTTCTCAAGTAGTTCAAACCAATGTTTTGCATCAAACTTTCCATCATAAACAAATGTAGAAATACCCCATCGCCATGGATAAAGAAACCCATTTCCAAGAGGAAAAATCCAGTTTAGATCCCCTGTGTGTGCGATGATATCATTTTCTTCTCCCTGCTGCCAGAAAAGCAAACTTGGATCGTTTCCAGGTACCCAACGATGCAGATGCACTGCTCCTTTTGGATCTCCCGTCGTTCCAGATGTATAGCAGAAAAAAGCTATATCGTCCTTTTTTGTTGGCTCGATCTCTAAATTCTGAGAAGAATTTTTCATAAGTTCGACATAAGAAAGTTGATCATCGTAGGCATCATCGACGATTATGATGTTTTTTAACGTTGGGCATTTATCTTTGATCTTGTTTACTTCATCAACATATTTTTGTGTTGTAATTACTGCTTTAGAACTGCTATCATTAATTCGATATTCTATTTCATGCGCTCGAAACATTACACTTGACGGAATAGGAACAGCACCAATTTTTGTGCCACCAATAAATGAAATCTGAAACTCAGGAAGATTTGGAAGTCGTATAAGAAATCTATCTCCTTTTTTAAGACCAAGATTTTTCAAGGCATTTCCAAACCTATTGGTGAGATGTTTCATATCTAAAAACGTAAATTTATCAGTTTCACCTTCAGCGTTTTCCCAATATAACGCTATCTTGTTTTTCTTATCTGCCTTGGTATGTTTGTCGACAACGTCATATCCTATGTTATATTCGTTGGGGATATCCCATCTCCAATTATTCCATTCTTTTTTGTAATCAATTTCCCCCATCATAATTCACCTACTAGTATGCGTTTATCTAAGGAGGCTTCCGGCGATAATCATTCTCTGCACTTCTGAAGTTCCCTCATATATCTCTGTAATCTTTGCATCTCTAAACAGCCGTTCAACTGTATATTCCTTCGTGTATCCATATCCTCCATGGATTTGCACTGCTTTTGTTGCTGCTTCCATAGCAGTTTCTGAGGCAAAGAGTTTGGCCATAGCTGCTTCTTTACTGAACCGTTCGCCTTTATCTTTTACATATGCAGCGTTATAAACAAGATATCGTGCTGCTTCTATGCGTGTTGCCATATCTGCAATCATCCATTGAATCGCTTGGAATTTTGCAAGAGGCCGTCCAAATTGTTCCCTTTGCTTTGAGTATTCTATGCTTTCATCAAGAGCAGCCTGTGCAATACCAACAGCTTGAGCAGCAATCCCAATTCTTCCACCATCAAGTGTTGCAAGTGCAATTTTGAATCCCTCGCCTTCTTTTCCTAGAAGATTTTCTTTAGGGACTTCCATCTCTTCAAAAATAAGTTCAGATACTAAATTTGCATTGATACCAAGTTTTTCAAAGATGCTGCCAACTTTATAACCCTTCATATCGTTTTCAACAATAAATGTACTTATTCCCTTTGCCCCTGCATTTTTATCAGTAACTGCAAAAACAATGATGATGCCCGCTTTTGGACCACTTGTTATAAAGGTTTTATCCCCATTGATAATGTAGTTGTCTCCTTTAAGGACAGCTGTTGTCTGCATTGCTCCAAGATCAGAACCAGCGTTTGGTTCAGTTCCTGCAAATGCACCGATTTTTTCACCTTTAGCAAGAATCGGAAGATATTTCTTTTTTTGTTCTTCTGTACCATATTTCATTATAGGATATGCAACAAGAGAATTATGGACAGAGGTTATTACTCCTGTTGATGCGCATTTTCTTGAGATTTCTTCAATAACGGTTGCGTATGAGATAGTGTCTAATCCTGCTCCTCCATATTCAGTTGGGATGACGATTCCTAAAAGACCAAGTTTCGCCATCTTTTCAAGTGTTTTTGTTGGGTATTCTTCTTTTTTATCAAGTTCGGCGGCAATGGGTGCAACTTCTTTCTCTGCAAATTCTCGTACCATGTTTCTAATCATTTTTTGTTGGTCATTTAATTCTAATTGCATGAGGGGAGGAATAAAATTTATGAACAAAAACCTTTCGCTGGATAGGTTTAAGGTACGACAGGGTTGGATAATAAAACCGTTTTCTATCTGAAAGCATAGGCTATATATTAAAAAATTAAAAAAGAAAAAGTTGAGAGATTAAGAGAGAAGGAAGGCAAAACACCTTTTCTCATAATAATATTAGATTTATAGCTATAAAACAGAGATAGGACCCCTATTTCATTTATCTAAAACAGCATCTGCAATATACTTCCAAATATTGGAAAATGATTGATGATTATATTGTATATCCAGAGAATAATCGGATTGGATATTGCATTATTCATTGGCATACTAACAACTAAGGGGTCAGACCAATCACTTTCATCGCCTTTGGTATCTTTTGCTTTTACCCTAATATCGTAGGTTCCTTTTTCATCCCATGCATGCATGGCAAATGCTTCATCACCAGAGTCAAATGGTCCTGTCCAGCCACTGTATGTTTCATCCCCCCATGAAAAGTTGTATAGGATTCTATCACCATCAAGATCAATGGTTGAAGCTTTATACATGTATTCAGTATTTGGTGTTCCTTCAGTCGGTCCAGTTGGGCTGTCTGGTACGTCTGGTTTTTGATTGAGCATGAATAGTTCACTGTGATACAGATAGTTATGAGCGGTTGCAACAAGTGATAATTCTTCGTCTGGTGATGCTCCAGTTTTATCCAGTTGGACGATTCCACTGGCATCAGTAAATCCTGATTCATAAAACCCTCCTTCTTGACTAATGCAGACAAGAGATCCTTCAATGGGATTTCCATTTCCTTTAACTGTAATTTGAATTACATCGGACATTACTATATATGAAACATCAAGATTCTCAGGATGGGCTGTATAGAGATCCAATGATGGATCACCAAAGCAGTGGAACAGCTCAAAGGTTAATCGTTCTAAATCCCATGGATCACCCCACGTATCTGCCATATAGACCTTCCCATAATTCAGTATTTCTCCTATGTGATAGAGTGAAACATCGCTTCCTACCTCTGTATCGAATTCAGGCCATACGGCATCATAAAATCCTCTGCATAAATAATCATTATACCCACTGTAGCTATTTCTAGAAGCACCGAAAACAGCAATGGCACCACCGCCTTCTTTTCTTAGGAATTCTTCACAGAAACACTCAGTGGTATCAAAACTTCCAGATGCACAATTTATGCTAAATACAATAGGTAAAAGATCACCGTTTGTCAAGCCAGCAATATCCGAGACATCAAAATATGGGTCACCCCAACCATATTCAAATCCATGATCCCGATGATTCAAGATAAATATACCTTGTTCTATCGCGTTGGTAACATCATTGCCATCACCATCCCAAGCAAACGTTGGACGTAATAATTCAGGTGGGAGAGGTTCGCCATTTCCATAATATCCGTTATTGTAATGGGTTGGATTAATATAGGATTCAGTACAATAAATTCTCTCTCCTGTATATCCAATTGACATGAGATAGTCTCGTATTTCTTCAGATGTCCTGACGAAACGGCGACTTTCATAGCCATTGTTCTCATCATCCTGGAAGTACGCTGCTACAGCAAAATTTTCATAAAAATTAGATGGGACAGGAGGCATCTGCTCATAGGTTAGAATCTTTTGAACGATTGTATCTGCTTGATCTGTTGTATCAACAGGCAAACGTCCGATAAATATATCTGGATAATAATCAGATCCGTTTACTGTAGCATACCACATATCAGATGCTGTATAGGTCCCATGATAAGGATGGACATATAGATAATTTGTAGGAACATATTCCGCATCGCCAACAAGAAGAATGTATGATGGTGCAAGATCCCAGGTGTCATATGCGTCTTGGATGTATTGACGTATCTCTGTAGAGGTGCTTCCGATTTCAGT
>JAUWCF010000173.1 GCA_030609445.1 Thermoplasmatota archaeon
ATAGTACGGGTTTTTAAAACTAAAAAATTTCTTCATATTTTCCCTTAAATTTCCCCTTCCTTCAGTTTTTTTAAATAACAAGATAATCTTCAGCACCAACAGGATTTTCAATATAATCCTCACCCAATAAAACATCTGTATTTTTTGAAGAACTTATAATTTGGATGTGAAAAGCTGTTATTTTGTCAATTTGGAATTTTTACAGAGAACCTTTAAACAATATAGTGAGGGAGAGCATCATGTCAATATTAGTCAATATGTTTCGAGGAGGACGCAAAAACTATGAACATCAAATTCCGCCTATTCATCATAGGCATGCTTCTAGTTGGAAAGGTTCAAGGCATAGGTTAGATTAATATAATAGTAATTATAATAAACAAACTGTTAATACTAGGAAGATCAAAGAAACATCCAAAGGAACAATTAAATGATACGCGGAAGTTAGTATAATATGTTAACAAAACTAGGGGGAATTATAGAAAAAAAACCATGGCTAGTAGTCTCCTTAGTTATACTTGTCACCATAGGTTTTTCGTTATCACTTCCCGCCCTAGAATTTAAAACAGATTTTAGCGACTTCATGCCAGATGACGAAATTGGACTTGCAAACAACCGAGTTCAAGATTATTTTGGTGAAAGTCAACTTCCCATGTTTGTACTTGTTGAAAAAAAAAGTGTAAATAATATAATCAGCCCTCAAGCAATACGAGATATATACTGTATAGAACAGGAGTTGAATAACCATCCAAAAGTTGATGGTGCCATATCAATTATAACATTCCTTAATCCAATATGTATGATTGAATTTGGAAAGACAATTGACAACTGTACCGATGAACAAATCCAGACAGCACTAAACGACATGCTTATGGATGCTCAAAGTGGAGAAATTCAAATATTTCCTTCAAATGATCCAAATGAACCTATTGATTACAAACGATTTCCAAGACTCTCAAAAGGAGAATCTGTAGATAGTGCTGATATTAAAAATTGTTATATCTCAAAAGACAACGAGTCCATAACCTTTTCATTTGAAGTATATGATTTATCAGACCTAAAAAATACTCTCAGGCCAACACTATCAAAAATAAATGTAATGGAATGGTATCTTGATTTTGAAAATCTTATAAAACCTGATGAACGACTTGATATCTCCTATCGAATCTCTGCCCATATAGAGCCTACTCATCCTATCTGGGAGATTGGGAGAGGAATCATCGGAAATCTAAGAAATATCTTCCAGCAGTTCAGAAACAGAGAACTATTAAACTCATATAAAATGGAAGCGTATCTTTGGATAACTCCTCCTGGACAAACTATGTCTTTTCCAATACCGCTTTCAACGGGAAATATCTCGTTTGATGGAAACCGAATTAATGTAGAAATATCCAGAGAAGAACTTGGAAAGTACGGAATTGCAACACAGATCGGCTCTTTTGAACTTCCAGCAAAACTATCTAACTTTAGTGCAGGAGTTCGATATTATCAAAGAGGCTTATTTAACAAACCTGGCGGCAGAGTATCTGCAAATATAAGTTATCTTTTAAACAGAATAGAAAAACTAAGATCACGACCTATACTTGGTAGCATTGCCACAAGAATGTTACAGAAATATGGCGATATGACCTGGGAAGATTTTGATCAAATTTTTGAAATGATGGAGGAGACGAATCTTCTTCCAGAAACAATTGCATTAAAAGATATCGATAATGCATGGATACACTATGATATCGCACCAGATTCTGGTGCGTCAGATACAGAATTTTTCATCATCCCTTACTTGTTTAACGATCTGCAAATTAATGCTCTTGCGTTTCTATCAGAAGACTATGAAAAAACAGGTACCGCCCAAGCAACTCTTCTCATCGTTCAACTTGATGTTATGAATGAGGGATATACTGAGATGCTGAGAATCAATAACAACATCATTGAGATACTCGATAAATTTGATCACACATTTGATTCTATTTCAATTGACATCACTGGAGAGCTTGTCGTTTCTTCTCAAATTGATGAGCTTACAAGTGAAGCAAATCAAATACTTGGCCCGGGTATGTTTTTAATGATTGTTCTCATTTTGTTTATTAGTTTTCGAAGAGGATCATACGTTGTTCTTCCATTACTTGCGCTCATGATAGCTATGATATGGCTCTTTGGAACAATGGTACTTCTTGGAATTGCCTTTAATGTCATGGCAGTAGCATTAATTCCATTAATAATGGGGCTTGGAGTTGATTATTCAGTTCATTTTTTCCACAACTACCGAGCAGAACTTACGAAAGGAAAAACACCTGCTGAGGCAATAAAACGATCAGTAAAAGATATCGGAACTGCCATGTTTCTCGCTTGGATCACAACAGCCATTGCATTTATGTCATTTTTAACTTCAAACATGATTCCAATAAGACAGTTTGGAATCCTACTTGCCATAGGAATTACCTATACATTCATTACTGCGATTATCTTTTTACCCTCAGCAAGATATCTCATTGACAGAAGAAAACCCCATAAGATTAAACTAAACGGATTTACATCTAAATTATCCCTATCAGAAGTGATGGGGAAAACTTCTTCACTTGTCATGTCCCATCAAAAAAAGATACTTGCAATAATGGTTCTTACGACAGTTATTTTTGCAATCGGTGCAAGTCAACTTGA
>JAUWCF010000156.1 GCA_030609445.1 Thermoplasmatota archaeon
GTTTTGTGATGTGTTTTGTGAAAAAGGCGTATTTACTGTTGATCAATCACGACGGATTTTAGAAGCTGGAAAAGAATATGGTCTTACACCAAAAATTCATGCTGATGAAATCGTTGACACTGGCGGTGCAGGTCTTGCTGCAAAGGTTGGTGCTGTTTCTGCAGATCATCTTCTGATGTCGTCTGATACAGGTTTGAAAGCGATGGCAAGATCAGGTGTGATTGGTGTTCTTCTTCCAGGTACTCCGTTTTCTCTTATGATGAAGGATTATTCAAATGCAAGAAAAATGATTAAGCTTGGTGTCCCGGTTGCTCTGGCAACTGATCTTAACCCGAACTGCTTTACTGAAAACATGCAGTTTATGGTTCAACTTGCTTGTCTGAATATGAAGATGACGCCTGCTGAGGCTGTTACTGCTGCAACGTTTAACAGTGCCTGTGCTATAGGTTTAAATGATAGAGTTGGCAGTCTTGAACCTGGAAAACAAGCAGATATATTGATTCTAAATTGCCCTAGTCATATGTTTATGCCGTATCATTTTGGTGTAAATCTTGTGGATGCTGTGATAAAAAACGGAAGCCTTATCTAAATTGGATATTTTGTTATTATTTCGAATGCTCTTTTAACTGACAGATTTTCTGATATGCCTCAGCGCTATATTTTTTGTATTTTGGATATTTTTTTGTAAAACCTTCAAGTATTTCGTCGACAGTTTTCTTCTTATTTCTCTTGAAAAAAGGTTTAAGGGCATCTTCTATTGTTTTTTCTATTGCTTCTTCTTTATGTGTCTGCATGATTTGACAAGCAATATGATATATCTCAGCTCTATGGTTGTGGTAGCTGGGATATATTTCAATGAATTCTTCAACAAGTAGTTTTACGTTTTTTTTCTTACTTTTAATTATAAAGTCCTCGAGTCTGATGGTTAGTACCCGATCAAAGTTGGTTCTAAGGTAATGCTCATGTATTTCTTCTCCGACGAATAGTATTTCAACAACAGATATAATCAGCAGAATTGTTGTTAGCTCAACGACCATTATATTAGGTACGTCTATAGTAAGTGCATGTACAAGGAGTACACCTTCAACGATGAGTATGAGAAAAGGAGGTATAAATGATAGTTTTTCAAATCTTGGCGATTCTTTGTACTCTCTAATAAAATTTCTAAGTCTCCCCGATCGTGGCATAACAGGATGAGAATAAGATTTTTTAGATTTAACTGTTGTGTTTTTTTCTTTGTTGCTCTGTCTCCTGTTTTTTATTGATATTTTGTTAATAAGATCAGATATTAAGAAAAACAAATATATACTATGTGTACCATAAATATATGGAAAGTGGAACTGTGAACACTAATGCATTCAAAAATACTCGTTAGTTTACTTATTGTAAACTTCGTACTGTTAACACTTATCCCTCTGCCATTGCTTGCAGAGAATGTGCTATGGTGGGATGATGAGTGGTCTTATCGACAAGAGATAATTATTCCATTTGATACAAGTACCGATCTTGCAAAATACCAACCAATAGACATACAGATAGAGTTTGAAAATCCTTGTTGGGCAAAAAATGAACAAGAGCATTCCATTCGTGTTCTCTTTCAATACGGTGATACCTTATTAGAATTAGATTCACAGATCTATAAATTAGAATATTCTGATGAAACACATATAAAATCTTGCGGTCTTGTCTTTATCATTCCAGAAGAGGCAAATGGAAAAGAACAATACTACATCTACTATGATGATACCAAAAAAAATCCTCCTAACTATATTGATCATGTCAGCATTGAAGAATCATACTATCGCTACGAACCCATTTCTGGTTATCCATTGACATCACGGTATTACAAAATAAAGCAGGATGAATATGTTATCTATGCAGTTTCACAAGAAGGAGAGTTGATGGGGTATCATACATCCCAGCATGTTACAAAAATGAAAGATAAGACAACTGAAGTTCTGCCAAAAAACGGGGAATTGTTTGCTGCATTTCATTTTGAATACTTCTATGATCAAGGGTTATTTGATTTTTCTGCAACAAGTCAAGATCTTGTATCAAAAGAGGTTCTTGTTGATGGGAATCTCATGGTCGAGTTTGGTATCGTATCAACGTCAAAAAGAGATGACGTTCAAACAACTGCCGTCTACAAATACTACTACTGCCCATCTGAAAACACAAGGATACATACGCATGTAAAACATGAGGCATTAAAAGAATTATATGTCGATGAAGGCGTTAACACCGATGGAACGTATGCAGTTCTTCAATGCGGGGGAATTTCAAGCTCATCAATTAAAGATCTCAACTTCGGTGAAATACTCCCATATCTTCATGTCTATACCGAACACGATATAATCGAAGAATATCCTTTAGATCCAGATCCAGAATACATCCCAGAAGATCCAGATATACGGGTTTTGAGCACCGAAGATGATGTGGATGCTGGTGTAAAGACATGGGCGTCATTTGACTGCGGAGGATCTGGAGTCTCTCACGCTGTTATTTTCAGTTCAAACAGTGTATTGCAGTCTGGAACCGATGAACGAGATGGCGTGCAGGTAAAGGCGCATGAGATGGATTATCCGCATCTACCTGGAATTGAAAACAATATGGCAACTCTTTTTTTTGGAAGAAACTCCTATGAAGCAGGAGATGAACATGACCGTGTGATACCAGATGATTTCGTCGTGGAGTTTGATGCAGAGTTTTTCTCATCAAAAACAGGAGGGTACAGCATTATCTCTGAGGAGACCGAGATCTTTCAAAAACTGGTGAATATTAAACCTTCATATGATGAAGAATTTGACGAAGAAACCGAAGAAACCGAAGGATACAAACTTACCGTCTTTGTACACATAATCCCCTCATTTCCTATGGGCTCTGCTTTTTCCGTGCGTTTTGGTAGAAACTTTTCCTATATCAATGCTGAGTTGTATAAAGAAGACGAGTTCATCATATCAGGCGCCATGGGAAAGCTTCTGTTAAAACCGCTTCCTGATCTTTCTGAGGCAAACATGATTGAGCAGATTGTAACAATTATTTCTTCCTTTGATTATAGAAACTTGTCGTTTGTCAAAAAAATTTGTTTTCAAAACCTACAACCTGGAAGATATGTTGTTAAAATATTCAAAGAAAATCCATTTTTCGGACGAGAACGA
>JAUWCF010000154.1 GCA_030609445.1 Thermoplasmatota archaeon
AGCGATGGAGTATTTGTAGGATCTGGGATTTTTAAATCAGAAAACCCCAAGAAACGAGCCAAAGCAATCGTTGAAGCAGTCGCACACTATGATGAGGCTGATGTAATTGCAGAAGTCAGCAAAGATTTAGGTGATGCAATGCCGGGTATTGAAATAGAAACCATTCCTAAAGAGCAACTCTTACAAGAAAGAGGCTGGTAGAAATAGTTGCTGTTGGTATTTTATCTATTCAAGGGGCGGTATCAGAACACATAAAATCAGTGAAACATGCTTTTGAAGAGATGAATGTCCATGGAACTACCGTATCTGTTAGACACAAAGAACATATCGATGAAATAGATGCATTGATTATTCCAGGTGGGGAAAGCTCAACTATTTCTAAAATATTGACTAAATCAGGTATGTTTGATGCTATTGTTCAAAGAGTAAAAGATAATACTCTTCCTATTATGGGTACATGTGCTGGATGTGTATTACTCGCTAAAAAAATAGTTGAAAACAAAGACGATTTAGAATCATTACATGCAATGGATATTGAAGTAGAAAGAAATGCGTTTGGACGGCAAAAAGAATCGTTTGAAAAAATTATTGAAATCAAAGGGTTTTCAAAACCGTATCATGCTGTTTTTATACGTGCACCGGTTATTAAAAAAGTATGGGGAACTTGTGAAATTCTTGCAGAAGTAGATAAAAAAATAGTTGCAGCCAGACAAAAAAAGTTTCTAGCTTTTTCGTTTCATCCAGAGCTTACAGATGATATTAGACTGCATCAATATTTTTTAGAGATGTTTATCTAAGCTTTCATTATTGCTAGCAAGAATATTCCCAGGGCAATCAATGCTCCTAGTATTGCGCCGATAACTGATGAGATACCAAACAATGTAGTTCCTGCTAGGTTAACTAGGGGATCGCCCAAGGATGGTAACACTTGGACAAACCAGAGGAATAATACTCCGACAATAAGACCAATTACAATCAAGATTGCTCCAACTGCTCTGCTTTTACCAGATCCGAAATATGCGGTAAATATGCCTGCGATTATACTAGCTACTGCAAACACCAGCATCAACATGCTTAGCAAGTAATGATACCATACCAATTCCATTTTTTATCTTTCTCCCTTAATATTTTGTTTTAAAGGTTTAAACAGATATATAAATATTATTAATAATACATCTTGTTTTATGCTTTCATTATTGCTAGTAGGAAGATTCCGAGAGCAATTAATGCTCCAATTATTGCACCAATTACCGCAACAACACCTTCGACAACATATCCTGCGAAGGAGAATGGCGCTGCACCCATGAATGCAAGAATTCCTGCAAACCATAGGAATAGTACTGCAACTACAAGACCAATTACAATCAAGATTGCTCCAACTGCTCTGCTTTTACCAGATCCGAAATATGCGGTAAAGATACCTGCGATTATACTAGCTACTGCAAACACCAGCATCAACATGCTTAAAAAATAGTTCAACATTTTTTTTCCTCCTTAAAATTTAGTTCCTGTAAGTGTTTTTGTATCAATTACACCATCGATTGATCTAATTTTGTTTACAACAACAACTCCTAGATTCTCAAAATCATCAGCTTCAATTTTTGCAATGAGATCATATTCTCCAAACAATGGATGAAGTTCAATAATCTCCGGTACTTTTGAAAGTTTGTTATATACATCATGTTCACGTGCTGGAGCAGCACTTATAAGTACGAAACCTACCGCCATAAATTAACTACCTCGCTTCACCCTTATATTTTTATGAGATATAAACTTTATTAAAAAAAGTGTCACATTTACTTGGTTGAAAAGAGCTCGTAGTTTATTTTATCACTTGATTTTTCATTCATTTCCTCAAAAATTTTTAACGCCTCTCTTATCTTTTCATCATATCCAAAAATAGCTGTGTTAAGACCTCGCTGGGCAGCATCTATTGCTGCATATATTACTCCAAACTCGAAGTCAGGTTTTAACCCTATTTTTTTACATACTGATTTTGCTACTACGTCTAAAATACCAATACGATCTATATCCATAGTACGTACACGTTTTTGTATTGACTCTGTATCTATTTTGTCATGTTTCAAAGTAAATGGAGTTGGAAGCTCAAAATAATAGAGTTTTCCAATCTTATGATCCATAATTCCTTCCAGGTTTCCTAAAGTGATATAATCTCCAGTCTTTGCCATATTATTTGCGATTCCTATTGATGATGACTGTTTGTTTGTATATGCAACAAGCCATCCTTCATTCATGAATAGACCAATCTTTTCTCCTGGTTTTATTGGAGTTTTAGCAAGTGCTACACAATTTTTTATAAGAGATAACTTTTCAATTCGTTCATCGACAAAATTTTTTAAAATACTCATTTCATTTTGAAGAAGGTATGTTCCTTTAATTGTTGGTTTGTATTCGCCATCTATCCTTCGGACAAGATTCTGCTTGATTAGTTTTTTCATATATTCTGAGACAGCTTGTTGTGTCACACCTATCTTTTCAGCTATCGGCGTAAGTCTAGAATGTGGTTTTGTGTAGAGTTCATAAAGGATAAGTATCTGCATGGAAAATGATTTATCTCTAAGTAGTTTCATAAAGTTTCATAAGGATATGCTGTTTAAATCTCTTACGATTTTACAAGTTTACTTGTTTTTTGTAAAGTAATGTTTATATAGAATGTTTTGTTTTTTCAGAATAAATCAATTAACAGGGGAAAAATATGAAAGAAAGAACAATAAATAAACCTATACTCAAAAAAGCAATTACACTAGCAATATTCGTACTTCTCTTAAGTACAGTCGTCGCAAGTGCAACAAACATCAACAAAAGTAGTAGTGAAAAGAATCAAACATGCAAAAATCTTGGCAATACCCTCATTAGCTCGGATACACAAGCATTTATTCTAACTACCGATTACATGGATAGTTCATTTTCTGTAATCAACGTAGACAATCCTGACATAGTAGAGACGGATATTGCATCAACTCATGGAGACGATGAGGTACGCTACTACAACGGCAAAGTATACGTTCTCAACAGATGGGGATATGACCTCATAGAAGTGTTTGATGCAGAAGATAACTTTGAAAAAGTATCAGAGTTCTCAACAGGCACAGGAACAAACCCTCAAGATATCGCATTTATCTCTAATAACAAAGCATACGTCACCTGTTATG
>JAUWCF010000068.1 GCA_030609445.1 Thermoplasmatota archaeon
AAACTCATCGATTATTTCACGTTTTATTCCCGTACTCTCATAAAATGAAAAAGAAGGAATGGCCCATATTACCTAAGATTTGGGACTTTAGAGGTTTACAAAGTAAATGTTCAATGTTTATTTTGGGAGGATGTCACTACGCCCCTATTTGGATTGGGTCAATAATCCTTCTCAGTGTTGCAATTGCAGATAAAGACGCCATATAACTTGATCCTGGGTTATTAGGATTTGGCATATTCTCAAGTTCAACACGTAATCTACCAAATGCTCCATGAGCAAGAATCTTATGGCTTATCCGAGTCGCAACAGGGTCTGCAACGATCTCCACCTTGGTGTCATCAAACCCTTTTCCAGCAAGGGAAAGACTTGCAGCTACATTTATATTTGCAGGGAATTTTTTCACTGCATCTCTGGCATTTCCCTCAAAAAGAACAGTTCGCTCATCAAAGCTTTTACCAAATGACACAGGAGGCTTTGTTGTCACAAGAGTTACTTCATTTAACCCACCAACGCCTGCAGATAATATGCCATCGATTCCACATACTGCACCTGAGGGTACATAAATTTTACAATGTTTTTCTCGTGCAATTTTTTCAAGTTTTTTTCGAAAATGATCGTCAAATAAACTTCCTACACTCATGAGAATTAAGTCTTTATCTTCTTTGAGAATTTGTTCAGCATATTCCATTACTGCTTGTTGTGAGGCTCCTTCAAAGACAACATCGACATCGTTTAAAAAATCAGTTACATTCTGTATTTCTCCTTTTTTAATTGTCTTACATAGAGCTTTTGACGCTTTTTTATTGATGTCATAGAGATATATTTTTTTGATTTCTTTCATTGCATCAGCTGCTTTTGCAACATCAGTTCCTATAGCTCCGCAACCAATTATTCCAAGATTCATACGTATACCAAAACCTTAAAACAGTTTGTCCATATAAAAAATATTGTTATGGACGATATTGATCGCTTTCTTAAAGAAGATCTAGGGGAAAAAGGAGATATAACTTCTGAGTCTCTTTTTACAAGTGAGCAGGCTTCTGCAGAAATTATCGCACTGGATGATTGTATTATTGCAGGTATTGAAGAAATGAAAACAGTTTTTGATAAAACAGGAGCTGTTGCAACGTTAAATATATCTGACGGAGATTTTATCGAAAAAGGAACAGTTGTTGCTACAATTAAAGGATCTGCTCATTCCATTCTTAATGGGGAACGATTAGCGTTAAACATTATTGGTCGGATGAGTGGGATTGCAACTGAAACAAAGAAACTTGTGGATAAATGCAGAATCATTAATCCGAAGGTAACAATTGCTGCGACAAGAAAAACAACACCTGGATTTCGGAAATACGAAAAAAAAGCAGTTGTTGTAGGCAGAGGAGAATCTCATAGATTTGGATTATTTGATGCTGTTATGATCAAAGATAATCATTTAAAACTAATTGGTTCTGTTGAAGAGGCAATAAAAAAAGTAAAAGAAAATGTTTCTGATACAATTATTGAAATTGAAGTAGAAAACATGCATGATGCAGAAACTGCTGCAGCATTGCATGTTGATGTTATTATGCTTGACAACTTTAATCCGAAAGAAGGAAAGGCTGTTGCAAAAAAAATTAGGAAGATAAATCCAGACGTTCTTATCGAAATATCAGGAGGCGTTACTGAAAGAAATATAAAAAAATATGCTTCTTTTGCAGATCGCATTTCCGTTGGTTATTTGACGCATTCGATAAAAAATAAAGATTTTTCTTTGGAAATAAAATAGATTTTTTTAGGAAACGTTTAAGAATAAAAATGTTATTACAATATTGTAAAAAATATAATATTCGTAAAGAGGGATTGTCATTTAGAGGATGGTGACTGATTAATGAGGAAGATAGTTGAGGATGTAATTGCAGCTGAAAATAATAAGAAAGAAAATAATGCAAAAAAATCTAAAAAAGATGTTAAGAAAGTAATTGAGAAACCTATTCCAGTTGAACATCAAAAAAACGTTAAAATTGCAGGTGTTAACAATAAAGAATTGGAAGAGGTTCTTGCTGGTCTAACAACAACCATTAAAGTTGTTGGATGCGGCGGTGCCGGAACCAATACTATTGCACGTTGTTTTGCAGAGAGCATAACTGGTGCAGATTTGATATCTATTAATACCGATGCTCAACATCTTTTACTCTCAGAATCGCCCCATAAAATCTTGATTGGGAGACATCTCACTCGTGGTCTTGGTGCTGGTTCGCTTCCACAAATCGGAGAAGAAGCTGCAAGAGAAAGTGATCATGACATCCGTGAATCTATTGTCCCTGCAGATATGATTTTTGTAACATGTGGTCTTGGTGGAGGAACAGGCACTGGTTCTGCTCCGATAGTTGCACAAATTGCAAAAGAAACAGGTGCCTTAACAATTGGTGTTGTAACTTTACCATTTAGTGTCGAAGGCAGTGTACGAATGGAGAATGCAGAAACTGGTCTACAACGACTGCGAGATATCTGTGACACAGTAATTGTTATACCAAATGACAAACTCCTTGACATTGTTCCTAATCTTTCACTTAATTCTGCGTTTAAGGTTGCCGATGAAGTACTGATGCGATCAATCAAAGGGATAACTGAGATGATTACAATGCCCGGTCTTGTTAATTTAGATTTTGCAGATCTTAAAACAGTGATGAAACGAGGTGGTGTCGCTATGATTGGTCTTGGCGAAGCAGAAGGTGAAAACAAGGCAGTAAACGCTGTTTCTGAAGCTTTAAACTCTCCATTACTTGAAGTAGATATTTCAGAGGCAACAGGTGCTCTAGTCAATGTAACTGGTGGAGAGGATATGACTATTTCCGAGGCTGAAAAGGTTGTACAAGAAATTTATTCAAAGATTGATCCAAACGCACGTATTATCTGGGGAACTACTATTGAACCATCACTTAAGCGAAATATCAGAGCAATGCTTGTAATTACTGGAGTGAAATCAAAACAGATACTTGGTCCTGCGCACAGGTCAATTGAACACAGAGAAATGGGAATTGATGTTGTTTCATAAGAAAGAAACTTGAAACATGCAACATCTTTCACTTTGAAAAAATATCCTTAATATTTCTTTTTTCTCTCATTTTAATTTTGATTCATAAGAGTTTTGAGATAAAAATTGGTATTGTTGTCTTAAAATCAGGCAAACTCTTTATATAGGACTTATTATTTGACCCTTACTCGTTATAGGTGTCTAGAGTGAAAAAAGAAGGCAGTATACTTGACAGAGCATGGGAATTACAGCATAGAATTGAAGTAAGACAGGAAAGAATAGGGAAAGGAAAATACGGGCGAGTTCTAAAGATGGCTCGGAAACCTACTAATGAAGAATATGAGAAAACAGCAAAGGTTACGGCTCTTGGCATCCTTGCAGTTGGAGCATTAGGTTTTGCAATCTATATGATAGTAGATCAAGTAATACCCTGGATACTCTCATCACTTGGTTATTGAACGGTTGGTGTATATCGTGCAGAATACTGATTTTGAAGAAGCTTCTGAAGAAAAATCATTAATATTTACTTTAAAAACACAGGTTGGGAAAGAACAAAGCGCTGCTGATCTAATTAATAGCAGAGCAGAAAAATCAAAACTTGATATTCCAGCAATACTTGCCACACCTGAACTTCGTGGATATATTTTTGTTGAAGGCTTTGATGAAGAATTGTTAAAAAATGTGATTAAGACAATGTCATATTCTCGAAACATGCTTGATGGTGATACGCCTATTGATCAGATTGAACATTTTCTCACACCAACTTCCGCGGTTGCAAAGATTACCGAGGGAGATATCGTTGAAATGGTTGCAGGGCCATTTAGAGGCGAAAAAGCAAAAATTACCCATATTGATTATTCAAAAGAGGAAATCACTGTTGAACTTTTAGATTCAATGGTTCCTATTCCAATTACTGTTCGCGGAGAACAAGTTCGAGTTATTAAAAGAAAAGAGGAAGATTCCAAAGAAGAAACAAAGGAGTGAAAACGTATGGCAGAAACAATCGAGGCGCTTGTTGAAGGCGGAAAGGCATCTGCAGGTCCACCACTTGGTCCAGCTCTTGGTCCGATGGGTGTTAATATTATGCAGGTTATCAACACTATTAACGATAAAACCAAAGAGTTTAGTGGCATGAAGGTTCCAGTGAAAGTAATTATTGATCCTACTACAAAAAATTTTGAAATTGAAGTTGGAACACCTCCTGCTGCATCATTAATTATTAACGAGATGGGTGCAGAGAAAGGAGCCAGTTCACCATCGAGACATACTGCAGGAAATATCACCATTGATCAGGCAATTAAAGTTGCAAAGATGAAATTTGATACTCTTTTAGGCAAAGATTTAAAACATAAAACAAAAGAAATTGTTGGGACCTGTCGTTCAATGGGTGTTACTATTGAAGGAAAGAAACCCAGTGAGATACAAAAAGCAATTGATGACGGCGAATTTGATGCTAAATTCGTCTAAATCCTCGTTGAAAGAATTGTTTGATTGATTTCATCATACGATCTTGCCGGTATTCAAGCGGCATCGTAATCCCTTTACCCCATGTTTTTTTCTTATTAATCTCTGAAAGAATACTATCAATATTCATATCAGTAGTATCAACAGTTGTATACGCATATCCAGCATAAATAGGATCATGGGCATCACTTCCACCCGTTCCACCAAGACCATATTCTTTTGCGATTTTTGCTGTTTTTAAGTTTGTTTGTGGAAGACTGCAGCTGTTAAATACTTCAATTGCCGAGATTTTTGTTTGAATGTTTCTGAGTTTTTCTTTTTTTATTCCAGACATGTTTCTAAAAAGATGAGGAACAACTGGCAAGCCTCCTGCATCAATTATTTTTTCTACGGTTTCATCTACAGAAAGATGTCTTTTGATGTTTTCTGTCACATTGAGCGCCAACATATGTCCATCTTTTGTTGATATCTCAACACCAGGGATAACAATAAACTCTTTTGGTTTAACTTTTAATGCTTTAAGACCACCTTCTACAGTATTATGATCTGTTATTGCTATTCCCTGTAGTCCTTTTTTCTGAAGTATTTTGATGATATCTTTTGGAGATCCTGTTGCATCCTCTGAATATTGGGAATGAATATGTAAATCTAATTTTAACATGGTTTAAACATCCAGTTGCAATTGGTAGCCTGCATCTCTATTAGAAATTTACGGTTAATCGACCAATATAATTATTAAAGATATCTATAAATGATTTAGACAGTGAAAACAACAATCCATGCAGCAATATTAACAATTATTGCAAAAAGACCCATACGATAACTATTTGCCCAACTGATTTTAAGTATATATCTTGAAACAAAAACAAAAGAAAGGAAAATAAGGAATAATGCAATAATGAGTCCACCGATCCATGCGCCAAATATCAGTTCAGATAATAAGCCAACTATGCTTATTATTACAACTGCAAAAAGAAAGGTTTTTTTTGAAAAATCAAGTACATCTCTATTCATAATGAGTTTATTTCTATCAAGAAGGTATATCCCTGCATATACGATGAGTATGTCAATAAAGAAATCGATAACAAATACAAAAAGAATCCATAATATAGGAACAGTATTGATATTGCTTGGACCTAAAAATACAGGTTCAGGATCTGGATAAACAGGAATAGGATTTGCATTAACTGAAAAAACACATACAACAGGTACCAATATGATCAATAAAGCTGAAACAGCCAAAGTAAATCTAACATTAATACCCATATCGTACACATATCTATTTTTAATATATAAAAACAGGAGGTAAACTACAAAAAAAGAGGGGGGAAAACTTGGTGAATCAAAAAGAAAACATTATATAACCCAATTTTATTGTCCGGCTTGGGAGAGGCAAAACTTATGCTAAACATAAAAAACAAAAACATAAATAAACAGCAATTTGGTGGTTTAGAACTCGTAGATAGAGAACTCTTTTTTATCTGTGCAAATAGGCGAGACACCTAGAAGCTGGTGTCTTAGTTTTTATTAAGAAACTTTTTTAAATTACTGAATGATGACTTTATTACATTAGGTCAGA
>JAUWCF010000144.1 GCA_030609445.1 Thermoplasmatota archaeon
AATCACAAAAAGAAGAAACGCCCGAATCTATCATGTCTTGAATTGTTTGTTTCATTCCCGTAATTATTTCTTCCTTTGATGCTGTTTTTAAAAGTGTATGCTTCAATCCGTTAGGTGGTGCGACAAGTTTTTCAACGTTTCGTGGAAGTTTCATCTTTTTTGTTCTTACAAATGCATCCCCAATGTGGGTATGAGAGTTGATAAATGTTGGAACAATAATTCCTTTTGCTATTGGTTTCTCAGGAGCCAAGCCATTCCTGTGTTCTATTATTCCATCTTTTGTGATACCTAGGTATCCTTTTTGAAAACCGTTTTGTGTTAGTATGTCTCCTTCAACGTATTCCATTTGAGCCAGTATAAGAAAAACATGTTTTTATACTCTCTTTTCAACTCAAAATTAAATATTATTTGCCGGTATGGAAATATTTTTGAATACAAGTAGTGATGTCCTTTGTCCTTTTACTAGTGAGGATAAATGAGTTGATGTGAATTATGTTAGATGATTTGAAGATTATTTCAGAGATAGATGTATCAAATATGTTAGATGATCTTGTTCAGTATCCTGAGCATATTAAAAAGGCTCTTGAAATAGCAGAGACTGCAGAGATGGAGAGATTCTTAAAAATTGATAATGTCGTTGTTACAGGGATGGGTGCATCAGCGATTTCCGGAGATATTGTCCGTTGTTTATTTCGAGATAAACTTGAGGTGCCTATTGTTTTTAATCGTGACTATGATTTACCAAAATGGGCAAAAAAGGATACGTTGACTATATTTGTTAGCTATTCGGGTAATACACAAGAGACTTTGAGTTCGTTTAAGGTTGCAAATCAGAAGAAATGTAAGATATTATGTATTTCATCTGGTGGTAAATTACAGGAGATGTGTGAGCTAAGAGGCGTGACTCATATTAAGATTCCCTCTGGCTTTCAACCACGTGCTGCAACGATGTTTGTTTTGTTTCCTTTGATAGTATTTCTTAAACGGCTTGATCTTATGAAGAATGATATCCAGCCAGATATTGAAGAAACTATTGCAGTAGCGCAGGATTTTGTCAAGAATAATAGTAAATCAGTTTCTAAAGAGAGTAATGTTTCAAAGCAGCTTGCTGAAAAAATCTATGGTACAACACCTCAGATATATGGATGGGGGGTGTATGTTCCTATTGCGACGAGATGGCGTCAGCAATTTAATGAAAATAGTAAACTTATTGCCAGAGCAGATGTTGTTTCTGAATGTAATCATAATGATATTGTTGGTTGGTCTGCAGATCCTGAAGTATCAAAGAAGTTCTCATGTATTCTCTTTCGAGATCGTGCTGATGAATCACATTACATGTCTACGCGTCTTGGTTTTATGAAAACTCTTTTTGATGATACTGCTGCAAATGTTGTTGAGATACATGCTAAAGGTAAAAGCAGGCTTGCTAAGATGATGTATATGATGTTTCTGGGTGATTTTGCCAGTTGTTATCTTGCTGTTTTAAGAAAAATTGATCCTTCACCGGTTGATGTTATTATGGAGCTTAAAAAACGTCTTGATGAACTATAACTTTATACTTTGCTTCTTTTTTTTGTTTTTTCTCCATACCGTATGAGGTTTGTTATTATGTCATTTTGACATTTTAGAAAGAAATATTTATATACTAAAAATGACAGAGTATAACATACAATTGTCGTGAGGAATGATGAGGCGAACAAACAGTCAACGATTTCGATTTACTTATGCATCTTCCATATTACTAATACTAGTATTAAATCTTATTTTATTTTCAATAAGTGCAGTGGCTGAAGATGAAGAACAACTTGTCATAATTCTGTTTGATTCATCTGGTACGTCATGGGAGCCATTAGATGATAACATATTATTGGAAGGAAATGATTATGACATAGTTGTAAAACATGAAAATGAACTAACACCTGCATACAATGTTACCATTACAATAACTGCATTTGGAGAGGTATATGTTACCAGTACAGAGTTACCTTGGGTAACAATAGAAACTCCAAATTTTGAAGAATACAGCGAATTTGTAATAGCTGCAACTAAAGAAGGATATGCTTCAGCAGAACAATACATTATCGTATCAAAAGGAGGTTTATTTGTCTCAGTGGATAGAGATACCGTTGAAGAAGAAGGCAGTTTCTCAGTAACAATAACAGATCAATGCGATACCCCGATATCTGGGGTTACTGTATATGTCGAAGGCCATGAAAGTGTTTTTGATACAACCAATGATAACGGTAAAGCATATATCAATGCACCAGAGGTGGATGCTGATACTGAAATTGGCATCACCGTAGTTAAAAGTGGGTATTATTATGGTTCCAGTACGATACATGTAGAAAATGTAAAAGCAACAGGTATGGGTGATTTTTTATCAAAAATTTTTGAAGTTTCACCAATCGTCTTTGCACTCTTTATAGTAATTTTTGCAATGCTGTTTGTTAGACTCAGAAAAAAAACACCAACACCAATGTCTACATCTAAAACAGATGTTTTACAAATAAATAAGAAATTACCCCGAGATAACAAAGAAACATTGTCTACCAAACGTCCATTATCTAAACAGACAATCCCAATCAATAAAACTATTGAAGAAAAAATACCTACTTCTGCAAAAGGATCACATGTAGAGATAATACGAATTCATACCAAAGGAGATAAAAAGAAAGAAACAAAACACATCTTAGACAAAAAAGAACCCAGTAAGATATTCCCTCTCAATAAGAATAATGAGTATGAATGGTTCAACGGAACGGACTATATGAAATATAAGATAAATAAATTAACGGGAACTGTCAATGAAAAACCAGTTGATAAATGGTTCGTAGGCGAAGATATTATTCGATTCAAGGTAGATAAAAAATTAACAGATAAAAAACTAAAGAAGGACACTAAGAAGAATTCGGCATAGAACAATAAAAGTTGATAGTTTTTAAATACCGCTTTTTACTTTATGGTTTGATTGTATGAAAAAACGATTAACACCTGATTTTTATGCTCTTAAGGTAAAACAACTGATGGACAAACGAGTATGGGATCTACCGCTAATCGAAGGGGACGATAGCATCCATAATGTGTTAAATATCCTTAGCGGCAGAAATCACATATGGGTTGTAAAAGATAAAGAAGAAAAAGAACTCGTTGGTATAATAACCGAACATGATGTTCTCTCTATTCTTGCGCCAAAAAATTTCCCGTCGTATGTCTTTGGCATGCCCGATATCAAATCAATTCAGCATGGTACTGCAAAAACAGCTGGAGATGTAATGTGCACCCGGCTTGTTACTTGCCAAGAAGATGATAAAATCCAACATGTCCTTGAGACAATGACAAAAC
>JAUWCF010000170.1 GCA_030609445.1 Thermoplasmatota archaeon
GATTTGAATGCTGCGGAACTGAATATACAACATTTAAATGTTCAGATTGTGGATGGCAAACAACAACTTTTGCAGGTGGCGAACCATCTGAATGTATGGGTTGTCTTGAAAACGAATGCAAGGAAGATTAAATATGAAATGCCGAACATGCGGCACTCTTCTTGTTTCTCTTTATTGTCGTGAAGGTGCAGGTGGTAAGAACTGGATTAAGGTTAAGGAAAAATATTGCAAGACTTGCAGAAAGGTAATTAAATGAATAATAAAGCAGTATCGGAAGTTATGAAAATAATATTAATTGTAACAATAACAGTAGCAATTGCTGCGATGGTATATATTGTTATCCAAAATGAGGTAAACGAAAGAAAATTACTTGTACCAGAGTTTAGTGAACCAAATCAAGCTATACTATCAATTGCCGAAGAAATGAATCAAAACATTACCCATTGCTACGAAAATACAATGCTTCACATAGATGTAGCTGAATACTTTCTCAATCATAATCTTACAATAACAGGACTGGAACTTGATTTAGCTAAAAAAAACGTCACAATTTTTCATTATTTTCTATGTGAATTGGTGGAATTTAGTATGTATCCCTACATTTACATAACGGAAAAGGAAATTAGTGGAAACAGTACCGTAGACTACACTGGAACAAAAGTGAATACCACACTTTCATCTTATGATATTGTGATGCGGCTTCGTATCAATAGCACATTTTACAATACAAGTGTAAAGATGGCATTGGATATTGTCGATAAATATATTGAAGATGCTGAAGAATTGTATCAGGAAATGTTAGCCAGATACGACTCTTCGGCAAGATTGTATAAAGAGATAATCAAGTATTGAAGGTTGGAGTGGAAATATTGAATAATAAAACACATGATTGCAATTTTACAAATTCAAGAGGAGATAAAATAGAATGCCAAATCTAAAAAACGGAACTTTTTATTATCTTGTGCAAGGTGTGTGGTCAAAAGAGTTTACGTCTATTGAAAAATTAAATAAGACTATTGAAAATATTAAGAGTCAGAGACGAAAAACAATTCTACCTTTTAGTAAATTACCTATACGAGTTGTAGTCAAAAAACAAGAAGTTTCTTGGTTTGAACTTGGAGAATGGAAAAACAAAAGAGAAACAAAAAAGGAGTTGATAAGGTAAATGAATGATGATGAAGTAAGAAACAGAATGTATGAATTAAGAAGTATTCTTTCTGAGTTTTGGAAGGATGGTTTTATTTCAAGTAAAACATCCAGTAAAATTATTGATATGCTTCCTCCGAGATTGAGGAATTTGTAAAGGAAAAATGGAGGTTTTAGATGAATAAAATAGAAAACGAAAAAGATTTAAAAATGACATCCTCCCATCCGATTGAAATCGGGGGTATCCTATATGTATGACAAAAAAGAACACAAACAAACACACTTAAAACAAATCGGTAACGTACAATCATTGTTACGTTTTCGTTTAGTTGTTGATACGTTTACCGCTTGTATTAAGAGGTTGTTTGCTCCATTTTTCTTTTTATGTCAAACATTAGGAATTATCCGCATTTCAACCCAAGCAAGTACGACATTCAAGTCAAAATCGCATCTGTTAGAACATCTTCGCATTGTAAACACAACATCAACTATCACCTGGTCTGGATACCCAAATACAGGAAGCTTGTTCTCAGAGGTCGTGTAAAGATGGTATTGAGGGAGTTGATTGAGGGTAACTGCCAAGACATGAAGTTGGAGATGTTAGCATTGGAGGTTATGCCTGACCATATTCATTGTTTTGTCGGTGCAAAGCCAACTCACACACCGTATAAGATTGTCAAGCAAATCAAAGGCAACACATCCATACAACTCCGTAGGGTGTTTCCTTATCTGAAGTATCTTGGTTATCAAAAGCATTACAAGAAGTTCCCTAGTCTTTGGGCTAGGGGTTACTATTGTGGCTCTGCTGGACATGTATCTCAAGATAGTGTTAAGAAATACATTCTTGAACAGGAGGGTAAGGATGTTTTTGATTACAATATCTATGGTTGCCCTAAAGAGTTGGATGTCCGTATTGGTAATTTCACTCAATCTAAACTGGGGGTAAACTAATGTCTAACGGAACTAAATTAGGAGATAAACTTGTAGAAAAGTATGAACTTGGTAAGAAACAGGAACGGGAACGGATTAAATATCTGATAGAAAATTATCCAAATCCATATCCTAAAGATATATTTGAATGGTGTAATAAAGAAAAACTTGATTTTGATAGAGGTAGGTTTAATCAGCATTGTTATTCGATAGTGAAAACTCTAAAACAAGCTTTGTTGGAGGAAATTAATAATGTCTGATAAAATAGATTTAGAAAAGGAACTTATTGAAAACTATGAGTTTCATCGTGGAAAGGAACAAGGTCGTATTGCAGAGTATCATCGAATAATGGGCATCCTTATAGGCTTGGAAAAAAAGATTTTAAAAGAAGATAAAACAGGATGTACAAGAGACATGATGGTTGAGGGTACTTTTACAAGAATTAGAGAGGCAATATATCAGGAGGTTGTTTAAGATGGATGAGAATCAGGTATGTTGGAAATGTAAGTTTGATGGTAAGGGATTATATCACAAGTTTTTCATAAATGGCAATCCAGTTTTTCTTTGTACAAATTGTTTTGAGGTTTGGAAAACACAAACCAATCCAGAATTTTGGTTAGGCGAAAAGAATGGATGAAATCGATAAAGCATATCAAGGATTTGCAGATAGAATTGAAACATTAACTCTTTCTGATACTTCAAAAAGAATACTTAACGAGTTGAAGAAGTTGGG
>JAUWCF010000003.1 GCA_030609445.1 Thermoplasmatota archaeon
TTCAACATCTGACATCTTTTCAGCATGAACAAGTAATGTATCATAGTTGAGGTCACCTGCAGATATTTCTTCAATATTGCCATTCTTCAATGTAAAAACGCTATGATTGGGAGTGACGATGGTGTATCCACTTTTTGTCGATATTTTAACCAACTTTTTATTCCATTTGTGTCTCACTGCTTTTTTTACCCTTTTGATTTCTGTTTTACCCTCTTTGTTTACCGAGACTGCCGTCCAATTTTCTTTGATATTGGCTATTTCAAATTCAGTCCCATTGTTTTTTTCTATTTTATGACCATATTTTTTAATTGCATTATCAACAAATTCTCCAATTTTCATGTTAACTGTGTTACCACTTGGATTTTGTAGAATAATTCGTTGAGAGTGATCTACACTTCCTGCGTTTCTTGCTCCTTTCATACTTTGATACATCATTTTTAGTTGTTGTAACTCCTGTTTATCCCCTTTCTCTTTTGCAACTTTTAGTTCTTTTTTTATCTTTGCAATCATGCTCATAATCCCAGTCATCGCGCCGTTTACAACACCCTGTTTAGGATCGATTTTTATTCCAAGCATGTATCCTTTGTCTGCAAATGAATCATTTGCTGTAACTTCTCGCCAGTGAATGTTTCTTGTTTGTAAAAATTCATTTGGAAGTTTTTTCAGCCATATCCACTCATCTGGTGTTTCATTTTTTTGTGCAAGTTTTATAGTATCTGCTCCAACATTCATTGCTTTTAAAATTGTGGGATACATTGCACCAACATCAGCTACTAGCACATGATACCATGGAATGAAATGTGATTTTGCTTCTGAATCTGGCTTAATAGTCATTCCACCAGGCATATGATAATTCAACGAATCATCGGTATCCTTGGCATTCTCATTATGAATTACGAAAGGATATTCAACCCATTCTGGCATTTCATCTCCATATTTTAACACCCTGACAAAATCTTTAGAAAGCTGCTCTTGTTTTTTCTTTGCTGATGAAACAATCTCTGTTTTTGTAGAGCATCCTTTAAAATCTCTCAACAGTGTTTGTGAAATAGATTTAACTCTGCAGATTGGAGGTATAATCTTTTTATGTCTCGCCCCACGTATAAGTGCCATATGATCCCACATGTTAACTGCACCTGCGGGAAGCAACATGTCAAATGGCATACATGTTGTAAAGGCAAGAGGCAATGCCTGCTGGATAAGATTTAAAGTCACCCCTATTTGCTCTTGCACATCATGTTTGTTATATTGCAATGTTCTCTCATCAATTTTTATCTGAGACGGTGTTAAAATAATACGATCTTTTATGATTATTCCTAGAAACGGAGCAAGTGCTTTTAGGCTAAATTCGTTAAGAAATGAATAGAATTTTCTTGCCCCGAGATATGTATCAAAACTAGATGGATAAAACTGTACTACTTCTGAACTCGTTCCAAAATGATATGATTTATCAGGCCGACAATATTTATAGATAAAACGTTTCAAATCTTTTCGTTCATCATCAGATAGCTGTTCACGCTCACGGTTTAATATCCCCTTTATTCTCTCATATATCTGGAGGTTATCAAAACCAGCAATATTGTGCCCAGAGATAATATCGTATTGTTCAGCCATTTTACAAAATGCATGAAGATTTTCAATTTCCTCGTTGGTATTTTGTGATATAAGTTGTTTTACCTCAACATCTTCCCAATGAGCTGGTAGATCTAAAATTTCAAAACTAAACTGTTCATTATCTAGGTTTTTCTCTGATTCAAATGAAATGTCAAAATTAGAATAACCAATGATGTCAATTGGTATATCTTTTTTTCCTTCTGCAAATTGTGTGGTTTCAATATCATAGACAAATACTTTTACTTTCTTTTTTTCACCATGTGTATCAAAAAGCCAAACCTTGTCTTCAGCTGCAAGATCTGTTAGTGCTCTCTGTTTATAGGGAATGTCATGTTCTGCTGTATAGATGTTATGTTCGAAGAAAAGATAACTGCTTATATCTGGTACGACATATGATTCCTTTGTATAGACTTTGAATACTTTTCTTGTTTTATTAAAATCACAAAAACTTCTGTAGGTCTCAATTTCTCCTATCTCTTTTATTTTCGATAGTTTCTCATGATCTATCTTGTTTTTCTCCCATCGTTCTAAGAGTTTGCTTCTAACGGTTTCAATATTTGTGTTTTCTCCGCTGAATGCAAGAAAATATGGGCTATGTACATCTGACACTGGTTTAGGTGGTCTACCTTGAAAATACAGGTAATCTGGTGAGATACCAAGTAACATTTCGTTCACAGCTTTTCCCCCATGCTTTTCTCAATCCATTTTATCTACTTAGAATTAACCTTATATGGAACTACCGTATTTTATTTTGTTGATTTTGTATGAAAACACAAATTGCACATTCAAAAGATTTCAATAAACATGACAATGCAGATCATCCTGAAAATGCAAAAAGACTTCAAGTTATGATGCGTGAAATACAAAATGCGTCTTTTTATGACAAACTTGATTTTTTCGAACCCGATCTTATTAGCGAAGAAGCACTTTACTCAGTACATTCAGACGATATGATTCAGCAGGTCAAAGACATTAGCTCTACAGGAGATTCATGGATAGATATGGATACCTATGTTTGTAAATCCGACTATGAAACAGCTCGAAAAGCAGCAGGAGGGCTTCTTCAGATCAGCAGGAATGTACTTGATGGAAAAGCAGATAATGGATTTGCACTTGTACGACCGCCCGGCCATCATGCTACCCATGAGCGATCCATGGGTTTTTGTCTTTTTAACAATGCTGCACTTACGGCAAATGAACTTTCTAAAAAAGGAAAACAAGTACTCGTTTTTGATTGTGATGCCCATCATGGAAACGGAACACAATATCTCTTTTATGATAGATACGATATTATGTATCAGTCGTTTCATCTCTATCCATATTACCCGGGTACTGGCCCTGTTGAGGATGTTGGAGAAGGAGATGGCGAGGGGTATACAATAAATGCTCCTTTAAGTCATGGAAATGGTAATGAAGCAGTTTCTCAACTGCTTGATGAGATATTTCTTCCGATTGCTCGACAGTTTAAACCGGATCTTGTTATTGTTTCTTCAGGGTATGATTCTCATCATTTGGATCCTCTAGGTGGTCTTAAATTAACATCTAATTTTTTTGGGGAGATAATAGCAAAACTTCAGAATATTCAACCAAAAATCGTTTGTACACTTGAAGGTGGATATAACCTTGATTGGATTGGTAAATGTCTTGTTTCTCAACTTGGACAACTGATCTCTCATCCAGTAGTATTTGATGATACTGCTGATGAGAATATTGCAGTTAAGCCAGTTATTAATAAAATAAGAAATGAGCTAGCAAGTTATTGGAAGATATGATTTAGTCAAAAATCATGCCCATGCCTGAAGCAGCAGAGTCTTCTTGTTCTTTGATTTTTTCATCAACTTCTTTTGCCTTTTTTTCGCCAAGTTTTTTGAATTTTAACTCTTTTGCCAGCTCTTTTGCTCGTTTTAAACCTTTGTCGCTGCCCTCTATCTTGACATAGGAGACATCTCCTTTCATATCAAGAGAGCTTGCATCTCTAGTAAGTATGCTTTGTCTGCTGACAAGATCATCTTTTGCTAAGCTGTTGATTTTACCTGCGTTTTCAGATTTCACTTCAAAGATAATATACGTCACTTTTAATCACCTTATCTTGCGGATGTAATAAAAGATCATATATAAAATTAATCTCTCTTTTGAGTCTTTCCCTCTTCGTCTATCTCTTTATTTCTTATTCTTGATGAACTGATTGGAATATTGTCATCAGCTAAAACAAAAGGAATTTGTATGATTTGTAATTGTTTTTCACCTTTTTGTTTACGGATTCTATTTATTTCCTCTGCGGTATGTTTTGTTTCAGGAGATATAATTATGGCATCAAAATCTTCTTTTAATGACGGTCCGTATTTGTTGTAGATTGGTTTTATTAAGTATCTTCCAGTTAATTTCTCTTTAGAAAGGTATTTTTCAACAGTCTTTTTCCGTTCTTCAAAAGATTTAACATCTCTTTTTTTATCAATTATTTCTCCTGTTGTGACCCCTATGAATACGTGTCCTTGTCTTCCTGCAATTTCAAATGCTTTGCTGATTAGCAGTTTATGTCCTTTGTGGAGATGATCAAATGTACCTCCGATACAAACCTTCATTCACGGGGAACATTAGTAATAACTTTAAAAATAATGTTATTTCATCAAATTAAAAAATCAGCGGTGATGCACGATAATAACAGAGTTCTCTGTATCATTACTCATCTTTTTTTATTCATTTCTGATTTTATATATTTCGCCATTTCCTTAGGATGTATCACGTTCCAGAAAAAATCAAAGTCTTGTTTTTTGAACTCTTTTAATATAAATAAAATTCCAAAATATAATGCTACTCCTATTCCAGAAAATCCAATTAAATGATACCAATGCACCGATGGAACAAATAATTTAGATGAGTAATATAATAGTATTCCCATACCTACGCCAGCGATTATGTGACGGGGAATATGACTGTTTAAAATTTTCATCTTGGTCATTTTTTTTGCTGCGAGTTGAAATCCAAAAAGTCCAATAAGCAATGAGATTAGCGTTGCAATTGCTGCGCCTACTGCGCCATCAATTCCAAATGATGAAAGAACTCCTCCTTTTGGTATAAACAAATAATTTAGAGCGATGTTGACGGTACACATTGTTATACCGATTTTTGCTGCTACGCCTGGTTTGTTCATTCCTGCTATGAGGGAGGAATATGGTTTCATAATGCCTAATATAAAAGCATAGATTGCTATTATTATGAGTACTGGTGCTGCAGATATAAAGGAACTGCTTAACATAAAATAGATTATTGGTTCTGCAAATATTATAATTAGTACTATTATGGGGATTGTTACCATTGAGATGTACCGTTCTGCCTGATGTGTTGTTTTAATAAGTCCTTTGAAATTGTTTGTTGCGTGGTATTCTGAAAGTGTTGGGAATAGGACGATGCCTAGTGCTGTTGATAGGATAATTATGACTTCGGATAGTTGTTGTACTGTCCAGTAGTATCCTACTTCTGCTTGTGTACAAAAATATCCAATCATTACCTTGTCTATATTTATGGAGATAACTACGATGAGCGAGATGATTGTTATAGGGATGCCAAAGGAAAGATAGCTTTTGGAGAGTTTCCAACTTGGTTTTTTAATTGGATATTTTCGCAGAAGCCACATTCCTACAAGAAAAGATGCCATACATCCGAAGACGTATGCCATTGCAAGAGAGCCAGTTGCATGATCTGCAATGAATTGTTGAAGTGGCTGAAGGAATTGTGGCCATGTTGCAATTGGCGAGATGCCTACTGCACTTATTCCTGCAAGAGCTACAATTATTGTAAGTGGGATTTTTATGATGTTTTCTGTTGTCCAGGTTATTTGCCGTTTTACTATTTCTTTTGTGCCACTGAATGTCTGCATGGGGATTTCTTTGAGGTTCAGGAAGATATAGTAAATCAAAAAGATGTAGATAATCGACTTGCTGGCTTCATCTAAAAATCGTTCATGGAATAATAGTTGTAATAGAAATATGGCGACAACTACGCCAAGTATCATTACTCCTGTAAATAATATTTTGATTGTTGCATAGGTGCCGATGCAGGTTCCTAGATCTTGTCCCTCTGAGATTCGTTTTACATGCGCTTCGAGAAAACCAAATTTTGCTACAAGATGAAATAATGTAAGAAAAGCCATGGCAAATCCTATGTATCCAAGTGCTTCTGGCGCGTGGCTCCCCCAAAGTTTTGCTAGTATGAATAGCCCGATCCATCCTAGGAAGCGAGCGAAGAATTGTGAGGATACAATTAAGAAGGATTTTCTAGCGATCATGATGGGGGATCAAATAAAACAGAGGTATATAAATGAGTCATAAACAAACAAATGTTACAGTATTTTACTATTGGGTGTGACCTCACCCTTAACAGATGCTGCTTGCCCTATAAAACAATTATTTCCAATAGTTGTTCCAACGTTTATTGTCGAATTTATTCCGGTCTGTACATTATCGCCGAGGGCTGCTCCAAATTTTCTTCTTTTTGTATCGAGTTTTTTTCCGTTGAGAATGACGTTAATATTTTTTTTGTCAAGTCTAAGATTTGCAATTTTTGTTCCCGCTCCAAGATTGCAGTTACTCCCAATAACAGAGTCACCGACATAGTTCTGATGAGGAACATTGCTTTTATCCATCACTATTGAGTTTTTTACTTCACATGCATTACCAATGTGGCAGTTGTTTCCAATTGCCGTATGTGCTCTGATGTAGCAGTTTGGCCCGATTTTACAGTTATTGCCGATAATGACTGGCCCTTCGATGTAGCTTCCGGCACGTATTAAGGTGTCTTTTCCGACGATAACATTTCCTTTTATCGTCGTGTTTTCTTCTACAATTCCTTCTATTTTCTTTTCTGCTTTTTTCAAGATTTCTTCATTTGCATCAAGCAGATGCCAGGGGTACACCACGTCTTTCCATTCTTTTAAAAAAATTCCTTTCATCTCTTCTTTTTTTAGTAGCAGATTTATCGAATCTGTAATCTCATATTCGCCTCGTGGTGATTTATCTGTTTTTCTAATATAGCTAAAAATATCCTTATTGAAATGGTAGATACCTGCATTTATGATGTTTGAAAAAGGCTTATTCATTTTTTCATAGATTTTAACGACTTTTCCTTCTTTTGTTTCAACTATTCCATATTCTTCTGCGTTTTCTACTTCAAAGAGTCCTATGCTTATCTCTTTTTCTGCAATATTTTTTATATCCTGCATTCCAAAGATAGTATCTCCGCAGAGAACAATACAGTCATCAACAAATCGTTCAACCATTCCTATTGCATGTGATGTCCCAAGGGCTCTACCTTGATTTACATATTCTATTGTGACATTCCATTTTTTGCCATTGCCAAAATAGTCTCGTACCATTTCACTTTTATACCCAACGACAAAGACAAATTCTTTTACATCTGCTTTAATTGCGTTTAATAGATTCCACTCTAGGATCGGTTTGTTGGCAATTTGAAGCATGACTTTTGGGCGGGTGAATGTGAGAGGATGCATTCGTTTTCCTTCACCTGCTGCAAGAATTACACATTTCATTTCTTTCTTTGTCTCCTCATTCAACGGTAACAGACTTTGCAAGATTACGTGGTTTATCGATAGAGCAATTTCTAAGATTTGCGACATGATACGCCAGAAGTTGAAGAATAACTGTGATGGGGACGCAGGATAACAACGTTGAATTTGATGGGAATCTTAAAACAAAATCTGCATGTTTTTCAATTTCAACATCATGCTCATCAGCAATAGCAATTACTTGAGGACCTCTTGCCTTTATCTCACTGATGTTTGCAAGAATTTTATTATATGTTGAGTCATTAGTAGCAATAGCAACTACCGGTGTATCTTTTGTAAGCAGAGCAAATGGGCCATGTTTGAGTTCACCTGCTGCAAAACCTTCAGCGTGGATATATGATATTTCTTTAAGTTTTAATGCGCCTTCTAATGAGAGAGGATAGTTTATTCCTCGCCCAATGAAAAAAACCGATTTCGAGTCTTTAATTTGTTTTGCAATTCTTTTTATTTCGTTGCTGTTATCAAGTATTTGTCGAACCTCTCTAGGAAGTTTCTTTAATCGAAGGATGTAGTCATAGATATCATTCGAGCCTAGGGTATTTTTTATTGATGCAATTTTTAATGCAGTTAAGAGAAGAATAATAATTTGGGAGGTAAATGTTTTTGTTGCCGCAACTCCAATTTCTGGTCCAGATTGTGTAAGGATATATCCGTCAGTAATTCTTGTTGCAGTACTGCCAATAACATTGGTGATTGCTAGTGTTTTACAGCCTGAGTGTTTTGCTTCTCGTAAAGCTGCTAGCGTATCTGATGTTTCACCTGATTGTGTGATAGCGATAACAAGTGATGATTTGTTTCTTGTGCTAAAGAATCGATATTCTGAAGCGGTTTCTACAATGACAGGAATTTTGCATGTTTGTTCTATGATGTATTTTCCAGCTAGACCTGCATAATACGATGTTCCACAGGCAACGATATGAATGGAATCAGTTCCGTTTGTTAGAAGTTTTTCAACTTCTTCAGGGAAATTAATGGTTTGTTTTATTTCTGATACTCTGCCTCTTAAAGCCTGGTTGATTGCGTCGGGTTGATCAAAAATTTCTTTTAACATGAAATGCGGGAAACCAGATTTTTCAGCGTCCTTTACATTCCATGTAATGATATCTTCTTTCTTTGTAACTTCTTTTTTGTTTTCATCAAAAACATGTATTGATTTTTTTGTTATGACACAAAGCTCTCCTTCATCTAGATAAATTACTCTATTTGTATATTTGAGTAACGCTGGGATGTCTGAGGCGATGAAATTTTCATTATCTCCCACTCCTAGGATAAGCGGACTTTCTTTTCTGGCACCGACAAGTGTTTCTGGTTCATCTTCGCACATAACAACAATTGCATAGGCTCCCTGAATTTGTTTTAGGGTAGTAAACACTGCCGCCTCGAGGTTACCTTCATAATGTTCTTCGAGGAGATGGGCGATAACTTCTGTATCTGTTTGAGATGTGAATGTGTGTCCCTTGTTTTCCAACTCTTCTTTTAATTTTTTGAAGTTTTCTATAATCCCATTATGAACGACTATGATTTTTCTATTGGGGCTTATTTGAGGATGCGCATTTTCTTTGTTTACTTTTCCGTGAGTGCCCCATCTTGTGTGTCCTATGCCAATATCTCCTTTGATTAAGGGGATTTCTTTTTCTAAATTAGTTATTTCTCCAACTTCTTTAAACACCTGTAGTTTGTCATCTATTATTCCTATGCCTGCTGAATCATATCCTCTATAGTCAAGCCTTTTTAAACCATCTATAATCACGTCTTTTGCTTCTCTAAACCCGATATAGCCAATTATTCCGCACACGTTACATCACTTTGCTTTCACTTGGTATGTTTTTGCTTATTTTTTTCAATGGTTCAATTTCGCATCTTCTCCCAATTATTATTCCTGATTCTACAACAACGTTATTTCCTATAGTGCAATCTTCACCGATCATGGTACCAATGTTTTTTATTTTTTTAAATTCACCTTCAGTTTCGATGGTCGCTTCTCCTGTTATATTTGAAAAATTATTTCCGATTATGTTTCCTTTAGCAATGATTGAATGTGAGATATATGAGCTGGAGTTGATATGGACGTCTTCCATTATGATGCTGTTTCTGATCTCGCAGAAAGGGCGGATGGAAGAGTTATTCCCAATGGTTGTTGAAGGAAAGATACAGGCATTTGGCCCTATCTCACATCCACTACCGATTATCACAGGTCCAACAATATAACAGCCTGAGTAGATGGTGGTATCTTTTCCTATGGAAACCGCACCTTTCATGGTAACTCCTTTTTCAATAACGCCACTTGTAGATGCTGGAAAATGATGAATCATAGCTTCGTTCACACTGATGAGATCCCAGGGATACACGATATCCATCCATAAATCTGCAAGTATTGTATTGATGGTTTTGTTTTTTTCAACGGTTGATTGAATAACAGATGAAAGCGTGTAAATGCCTTGAGATGTTAATTCTTCTATCTCGTCAAATACTTCGTAAGGAAGCTTATATATTCCTGTTGAAATAAACTTACCTAGTTCTTCTTTTGGTTTTTCAACAAGTTCTTTAAGAATGGTTTTTTCTATAAAAACGACGCCGTATTTTGATGGATGCGGATGTTCTTTTATAAGGATGCAGTATTCTGATTTGGCATTAATTAATTTTGAAATGCTGTTTTGATCGATGATGTTATCTCCAGACAGGGCGATAAATGAGTCATTGAGTTTGTTTTTTGCTTGTAGTAACGCATGGGCAGTACCTAGCTGTTTATCCTGAATTACATAAGTGATTTTGATGCCTTTGTAGTTTTTAAAATACTCCATAATGACTTCTTTTTTGTATCCAACAACAACGACGATTTCATCAATCCCGCAGTTTCTTGCTGCATCAAAAACATATTCAAGTACTGGTTTGTTTGCAACAGGTAGCATTACCTTTGGCATGGTTTCGGTAAATGGTCGTAATCTTTTTCCTTCGCCTGCAGCTAGAATTACCGCTTTCATTATATCGCCTTCTGATGGTAGCTTGGTTCAGGTATTTTATATTTTCTCATAAAACGTATTTCAATGGCAAGATTCTTAGTTAATTTAATAAAAATACGCTATTTTTTGTTTTCAATCTGATGGCTTTTTATCCGATTACTTGTACTACTTGTTTGTTTACGATGAGAAATTCCACCAGTTCGCCTGATTTTTTTAATTCTTGTAAAAGATTATAGTTTAAGATGTGTTCATATTTTGATAAGACTCTGCTTCCGCTTGGTGACCAGCTTGCTATTTCTACTTGATGTGAACCGAAGTCTTTTACACTTCCGAGTATGGTAAATGATTCTGTTGTTAGTTTAAATGGACAAGAAGCACATTCGATGACTGTTTTATATGGGACGTAAGGATTTTCAGTATCGGATATTGGCTCTATTTGAACCATTGTTAAGATCCCTTTGCATTGCGGACAAATCATGGAGCCACCAGTTTTGTCCCAAATGTCTTTTAAAACGTCCATGTTTTTTTTAAAACTCATCTCAGTAAGCTCCATCCGTATAATATACCTGCTTCTCCCATATAATAGTTTTGGTCAAAATATCGATGGAGCGGTGTAAATAGTCTTATTAAATTGATAATTGATCTCGGATGTGAGGCGTCGTTGATGAAAATCATTACATTTCTTTCGGATTTCGGGTTAAAAGGTGGGTATGTCGCTCAGATGAAAGGCGTTGCATCAGGTATTTCTGATGCAAGGCTTGTTGATATAACCCATGAAATAACGCCGCATAATATTTTTGAGGGGGCTTTTGTTCTTCGGTCGGTTGTCCCATATTTTCCTATGGGCGGTGTTCATGTAGCTGTTGTTGATCCTAGTGTGGGTACTGAGAGGAAAGGTATTGTTGTTGCTACGAGAAAACATGTTTTTATTGGTCCTGATAACGGTCTTTTGATGCCTGCCGCTCACTTTTTTGGTGATTTTGTTGTTTATGAGATTACAAATAAAAAATATATGCTTTCTTCTTTATCTAATACGTTTCATGGGAGGGATGTTTTTGCTCCTGTTGCAGCACATATTACAAATGGTGTGTCTTTTGAGGAGGTTGGTAGTAGAATCAATGATTTTGTTGATTTGGATTTTGGATGTGGCAGAAGAAAGGATAACGTTGTTGTTGGGAAGGTTATTCATGTTGATAGATTTGGAAATGTTGTAACTAATATTTCATCAGATATTGTACTTAAGGATATAGGTTATAATAAAAAAGTTAAGGTCTTGATTGGTAAAAATGCTATTGAGGTTCTTTTTGTTCGTTCGTATGGTTTTGTGAAAAAGGGAGATGCGCTTGCAACTATTGGGAGTAGTGATTTTTTTGAAATTGGTGTAAACCAAGGAAATGCTTCTAAAAAGTTGTCTGTTAAAGAGGGAGATGTTGTAAAGGTTATGTTTGATTAGAATTTTATTATTGCGTCGAGGAGTCCATGTGCATAGTTTATGCATCCAAAGGCTGTGAAGAAATCTTTTTTTTCTAGGTAGTATTTTGAGTCTTCGAAGTATTGAGTTGCTAGTTCTATTATTTTTTGATTATTTTTGGTGGTTTTTGTTTTTTTTACGTTTTCTTCAAACATTGTGATATCTTTTTGTATTCTTGTTTTTTCGTCCATGGCATCTGAGATGTGAGACCGTATTTGTGGTCATAAATTTTTTCCTTGTTTTGTGTTTTTTGTCGTTTTTAATCCGACATAATGTTTTGTCGTTTTTGAGCCGACAAAATGAAAAAGTATTTAAACTTATGAAATAAAGTAATTATATAAATCTAATAATATAATTTGGTGTAAAATAATGACAGGGCACGTGCTTCGTATAGATAAAAATTCCGAAAGAGCAGTGCACGAGCTATTGAAATCAAAAGCTGAATCAAGGATTTATATCTATCTCCTCAGAAAAAATGGGGCAAGAAGCGAAGAGATCATCAAAGGCACCAAACTTCATCCAAGTACAGTACGAGAACTTCTCTCCAAAATGCATGGGCAACAGTTAATTTATCGTGAAAAACTAAAAAATGACAGCATAGGGAAAAACCCCTATTTCTATCGAGCAGTTTCTCCTGTTAAACTTCTACAAAAAAAGGCAAAAGAAATCGAAGATAGGCTAAATAGAATTGCAAATCTAACCGGTAAAAAAGATAAAGACACCAAATACGTGAGAATAAAAATCTATAAACGAGGCGGAAACGCATGAATACAAAAACAATTGCAAAAATCTTAGTAAAACAACCAAAAGCGGTTGTCATAGTGTTTACTATATTTACTGTAATTGTTGCCCTTCAGATCCAGAATGTGTATATGGTATCAGATATCACCGGTTATCTCCCTGAAGATAATCCTTCAATACAGCTCTGGGAAGAAATCAATGAGGAATTTCAGATAGGATCAACTATCGTCATTTATGTCGAAGCAGATGACATACGGGATCCCTATGTTTTACGGGAGATGGATCGCGTCAGCACTAAAATTAACGCTTATGATCTTGATAAAGGTGAAAAAGATGGTATCGTTTCTGTAACAAGTATCGCTTCACTTATAAAAGATGAAAACGCAAAACCAAATATCCCTGGAGGCTTGGGGGGAACCGGAAAATTTGAAATCCCTGACGATAGAAACCTTATTTCTCGTTATCTTGCAAGAGTTCTCATACAAGAAATGAAAGGAATTCTTTTTATAAACACCTATAAAATAGCAGTAATTGTCATACAGCTATCTGATGAGGCTGATTATCATGTCGTGCTTGATAATGTTGAAGCAGCTATTGACCGAGAGGCACGATATTCAGATATGATGGTAACCGGTCTTATTGCAATGCAGCAGGCAATTCAAAAAGAAAGCATGCAAAGCATGATGATAATTTTCCCTGTTGCAATACTATTTATTTCCATTGTAATCTTTTTCTTCAATAGAACAATAAAAGGAATCATCATCATCTTTCTACCATTGGCATATGCACTTGCCTTAACATTTGGAGTTTTTGGAATGGTGATGCCGGAGCTTACTCTTTTGTCAATTGCAGTTGTAGCTCTTCTTATTGGACTAGGTGTTGATTATTCCATTCATATACTTAATAGGTTTTCTGAAGAGGTTGATTTAGAGGATAAAATTGAGGTAGTTGAAAAAACACTCCGGCTTACTGGTAAAGCGGTGTTACTCTCTACAATTACGACAATGATTGGTTTTGGGTCACTCATGGTGTCAAGTATGCCTCCAATGGTAACCTTTGGTCTTGGATGTATTATTGGTATTTTGTTCTGTTTTGTTTCTGCAACGATTCTTGTGCCTTGCCTTGCGATCATATTAAAGTTTGAAAAGAAAGGTCGTGCGCATAACTGGTGGAGAATTGTTGCAAATATTGCTGTTGATAACAAAAAACGATTTGCAGTACTTGCATGTTTTTTTACTGTTATGTCTCTTGTTGTACTACCAAGCATAACAACTGATGTTAACTATTTTGACATGATTCCAGAAGGCGTTCCAGAAGTAGAAAAATATTTTGAATATGCAGATAATTTTGGAGGCGGAACCAGCGTCAACATGATTCTCATAGAGACAGAGCCTCAGGGTCTTACCTATCCTGAGACTATAGACGCTATCTATACTATGCAGGAGGAAATGAGAAAGACAGGTGCAACTGTTGCTTCAATTGCTGACGTATTAAAAGAAGCCTATGATATATTGGAAAGAAACACGATCCTAGAAAAACTTGCTGAATTTGCAAGTGCAGAAGAAATAATATTTGACCGGGTAGCAAAAGAAGGCCTTGTTGATGATGATTATTCAAAGACTATTGTTTTTGTATATTTCCCTATTGGAAAGAGCACTCGCGAGCTGGAGGTGTTGATAAATAAAATCAATGACATTGCTTCAAACACAGTATTACCCTATAACGGTCGTACTTCTAAATTAACCGGTCAAGATGCAATGAATGTGGAGATCAATAATCAGCTTTTAGATGAACAATTACGTTCTATGATTATTGCACTATTAGTTGTCCTTGCGGCACTTATCGTTATATTTAACTCCTCATTGTGGGGATTTTTAACGATGATTCCTGTCATGTTTGTTCTCGTTTGGGAACCAGGATTTCTTGTAATGCTTGATATCTCGCTTTCTGTTGTAACAATTTCTATTGCTTCTATTATGATAGGCATAGGTATTGATTATGGCATACATGTCACAGAAAGGGTTAGAGAAGAGCTGGCTAAAGGAAAAGCGAGAAAGAAGGCGACAAAGGACGCTATTGAAAAAACAGGTCTTTCACTCATCGAAGCAGCTTGTACTACAATTGCGGGTCTTGCTTCTGTATATTTTGTTGATATTCCTGCAATACAACATTTCGCAACAATTGTCATTATTATGACTATTTCTTCACTTGTTGCTGCAGTGTTTATCCTACCTATCTTTTATAGTTTAAAGTTCGTTAAGTAGGAAAAAACCCATAAAAATAGAGAATGAACAAAGAAGTGGACTGATTTCATTTCTACATTACTCTATGGAATTAAAAAGGAAAAGAAGAGAGAATGGTTTTAGCTGATTATAGCGGTAGTATTGCCAAATATTCTTATGATTAAAATGAATAAAATTGTAAATTTGACTATACGTAATAGATTAAGTATTATTGAAAGCAGGAAAAGTAGTATAAATGTCGGTTCAGGGCCGTTTTGATATTTTAGTTTTAGCTCTTCAACATCTATATCTGGCATTATAATAGGGTGCTGTGATTTCATTGTTTCTTTAAACGCGTTGAATTCTACCGCACATGCTGTTGGCAACATTATCATAAAAAAAACTGCCAACAGACTTCCAATTATTATTCTCTT
>JAUWCF010000109.1 GCA_030609445.1 Thermoplasmatota archaeon
ACTCTGTAGTTCCTTCCAACCCAAGAAGTCTTACTAGTTCTTTTGTCATTCCAAACAAAGTAATTTTTATATTTTTTGTTTCTTTTTGGCCTAAAATAGCGTCCATTAAATAAAAGCAATACAATTTATCTTAATAAAGGTTCACATTATGAACGGTTCATGTATTGAACCTGTCAACATTTGAACCCGCCAATGTTTGAACTGTTCAATTTTTGGTCTGTTCATAATATGGTCGAAAAATCATATATAAAATTGAAGTTATGTCACATTCCCGTGAGTAGATTGTGAAAATGATTTATTTGCTGGGCTTTTTTCTAGGTTTATCCCAGTACGGGCTTTTGCATTTCGGGCAGACTAGTGGTTTTTCCTTTGTCTTTGTTATCCACTTGTGCCCGCATCGTTCACATATGCATTTGAAGACTGTTGTTTCTTCAATACCCATTGGTCCTAGTATAGTGGTTTTACTATATAAAAGTTACCTGAAGTATATTATTCAAGGTAAAGTTTAAATACCAGCAACTATATACCTTAAGTAATACATTGAAGGTAAATACCAAGGGAAGTTTGTAGCTCCCCCTTGGCAGGAAACAAACGCATGCCAGGAAGCAAACGAAATATCTCCAAAAAACACATCACAAACGAGATATATAAGACATTTGAATTATTCAAAAACGAGAAGGATATTAGGATAGCTGACTTTCTCAATAGATATGAATCCGCCTTATTTTATGATCACAAGTATAGAAAAATCAAATTCTCCTATGCATCATTATTCAAACTTATTTTATACCAAAAACTCAAAGGAATCAAGTTCCACACCAAACTGACCAAATATCTCAGACGAAATCCAGCAATCAAATTCAAGCTTGGTTTTGATAAAACACCAGACAGGACACAGATAGGCTATTTTGTGAATCACATTCTAGATGAACAAACAAAAGAATTATTAGAGTTCATAGCCACTAGAATTGAGGAAATCTCAGAGAAATTTGGTATACTACTAGATGTCAAAACCTTGGAGCCAGAAAAACCAAAAAAGAAAACAAAAGAACGGAATCAATACTATCAGAAAAGAGACAAAGCCAGAGAAATCGCCAGGCTGTTCAAGAAACGGTTTGCACCATTCATCAATCTAAATCTGAAAAACAATACACTCTACAAAAAGAACCAGTTCATCGACCTCCTGATACATATAGGGCAGACAAGGGATTTCGCAGAGAACGGAAATAAAACATTCAAAGAGCTAAGGCCCTTTGCGGGTTGTCCTGATGCGGATACATTGTTGTATCATCTGAAGAAATACCCAGGCCATAAAGATGTTCATAGGATGTTCGCCACTCTTTTTGAGGTTGTATGGGATATGACCAGAAAAAACAATCTGTTTGATATGCGGAAACGATACGATGTCGCTATCGACTTCACGGAATGGTACTTTTATGGAGATAAATCCAGTTTTATGGTAGTCGGAAAGGAACCAGACCGTGGGACGGCGAAATGCTACAAGTTCATCACCATCAACATTGTGGAGGCGGGGAAAAGGTTTACACTGCTTGCGTTGCCTGTCAGTGCATTGGACAACATAAATAAAGACAAGCTCATCCGTAAACTGCTTGGTTATGCACTTGATCGGATAAAGATCAAACAAGTTTTTGTTGACCGTGGGTTCTTCGATTCAAAATCAATAAGGGCAATCGAACACTTTCATCTGAAATATCTTATGCCAGGAGTAAAACAGTACAACGTACGTCAGTTGCTAAAAGTTACACCTGCACCATCAGTGATTACAGGTTTTATTCTGAAAGACGTAAAATTGAATCTAGTGATTCTTGAAGAAGAACTCAAGGATGGGAAGAAAGTCAAACGAGTGTTTGCCACCAATGAAGAATATGATGAAAAAGACGTGGATCTGCTTGAATATCTCTTCGATTTGTATGGTAAACGTTGGGGGATAGAAACTTCATATAGGGTTAAAAAACATTCATATCTACCCAAGACAACATCTAAGAATTATTATATCAGATTGTTTTACTTCATGTTTTCATTCCTGCTGTATAACCTGTGGATATTGGCAGATGTTCTCCTATGGCTTGCCCTTTATGGTAAGGTAGAAGAATATCACCTGATCACGTCTAAGTTGTTCGGAACTATGCTATACACCATCGATTCAGAAGGCTGACGAATATGTTTTTTTATGGCTGTTTTTTCTATTTGGTTTAGTGTTGGCTAGGTTTCTATCCATTATTTTTTAATAATAAAAGACATTTGTGTTGTAATATCCCTTGTTTTTTTAGTATGGAGAATTGTTCTAGAAGAATGTTCTATGTAATTTAAGCCAGATTTAGGAAACTTTAAATCTACCTTCGGAACTACTGGATGAAAGTGGTCGGTATGCAGTCATGGAAAGTATGGCTAACGCTGACCGCAATAATAAATCCACATATTAAAATAAAAATGAATTGTTCAGATATCCCATATGAAAAAAGAGGCGTGCAAAGTACAACAATCGTGCCAGAAAGCGAGAGCAATATAAGAGCGATATTGTTTACATGCAGACCCGGTAGAAGCCCTGTCGCAACACCCATGAGAACGCCGAGAAAACAAAACAGCAAAATAAGGACGAGATCTAACATGAACTACTTCGTCTCCACGACAGATATGCAGTGATTTCCGTCTTTTACATTTATTGTGAATCGTAGTGTTTCTTCATCGTAAATAAATTGCCCTCGAACGCATACGCTGTCGCCTTGAGTAAAATTACGAAATATTGAAGAATCATAATAGACAACTATTGAATGTCGTTCTTTGGAATCAACCAGATAGAAATAGGTGTCGTAATCTCTATCGACATCCCCTGTTACATTTACGTTGATTCCGATATATTTGCTGGGGTTTTCTGCCAGTTGCCATAATGGAAATGTGATGTTGCTCCATTTCTGTAGGATTTTTACAAATCGTGCATCGTTTACTACGACTTCCCACTCATCATTATATTTTTGTACTTTTCCAGTTGCCTGGATTCTGTCTCCATATTCTACGGTTGTTTTTTCTTCAACAAATACGATTATCTCAAAGTTGCTTTGGTTGCCCATGTCTTTTATGTTGACGATATGCCCACCGTATGTTGTGACATGATGTTCTGTTACAGTTCCTTCTACAATTACTTGTTTTCCTTCATAGCCTGGCACTTCATGAAGTTCTATTGTGATTGGTTGCGAGAGAGTTGATAAGAAATAAAGGATGGCTATACATACAACTGAAAGGATTACCACAAAATATTTCAGTTCCATTTTCAACGGGGTTTCCTCCTTTTTAACAATTGAAACAACATTTAATATAATACTCAAAATATAGATTAGGTTTATTTAATTATTGCTTGTCTTTTTGGTGCAGCAAAGCATGTAGAAAAATTTATAACACGATTGTTCTTCTGCCCAAACTGAACAAACATCGGTGGGAGTATAATGGTACAAGAAATCGGTTTAAAAGTATCAGAAGCATTCCAACAAGACGTAGGGTATGGAAGAGCCCGTATTGATCATCAAACACGAATTGATCTTGATTTATCAATCGGTGATGTTATAGAGATCGAAGGTGCAAAAACAACAGCAGCCTCTGTTTGGAGAGCACATCCATCAGATGAAGGGAAACACATAATACGTATTGACAATTTAACAAGAAAAAACGCAGGGACCGGTCTTGGGGATCGTGTAAAAATCAAACGAGCAGAAGTAAAAGAAGCAAGAGAGGTTACCCTGGCTCCTCTGATGCCTGAAGGGCAACGCATCGAATTTGGAATGGGAATAGACGCAATAATCAGGAAAAATCTACTGCGACGTCCAATAACAAAAAGCGATGAAATCACCGTACCCGGTATTGCTTTTTTTGGAAATGCGCTTCCGTTTGTCATCGTCGACACAAACCCTCACGGGGTTGTTTCAATAAATGAACGAACAGTGCTTCGCGTCAAAGAAGAAGCTGCAAAACTCGCAGAAGAAGAAAGCTTGCGAGTCAGCTATGAAGACATCGGCGGATTACATAACGAGATTTCAAAAGTTAGAGAAATGATAGAGCTTCCATTGAAACATCCGGAGGTGTTCAATCGCCTTGGAATAGACCCGCCAAAAGGAGTATTGCTTCACGGTCCACCAGGAACCGGGAAGACGCTTATTGCAAAAGCAGTAGCAAACGAGTCAGGGGCAAGTTTTTACACGATCAATGGTCCTGAGATCATGTCTAAATTTTACGGTCAAAGTGAAGAAAACCTGAGAAAGGTGTTTGATGAAGCGCAAAAAAACGCACCTTCTATCGTATTTTTAGATGAAATCGATGCGATCGCACCTAAACGAAGTGAGGTTCATGGGGAGGTTGAACGACGTGTCGTATCTCAACTTCTCACACTT
>JAUWCF010000191.1 GCA_030609445.1 Thermoplasmatota archaeon
GGCGATAAGAAAAAAGCGGTAGAATGTTTGGTTGAAGAATCCATAGATGACGGTGGGCAGACGCTTGTTTTTGTAAATAATAGAAGATCAACGGTTTCTCTTGCAAAAAAATTATCTGTTGTACTGGGAGATACAATAAAAGATCAAGAAAAAAAAGACTTGAAGAACCTAGTCCATTCTATTGAACAGGAGCAAATGGAGAACACTTCAATTGTACAGACACTTGCATCATGCATAGAAAAAGGAGTTGCATTTCACAACGCCGGTCTTAGTAGCATTCAGAAAAAAGCAGTTGAGCAAGGATTTAAAGATCGGGTTATCAAATGTATCGTTGCAACACCAACTCTTGCTGCTGGTGTTAATATTCCGGCAAGACGAGTGATAATTCGAGATCTCTATAGATACGATGCTAACTTTGGTATGGTACCAATACCTATTCTTGAATATAAACAACAGGCAGGACGAGCAGGTCGCCCAGGATATGACAAAACAGGAGATGCAATAACGATTGCTAAAAATAGTGAACAACAGGATCAAATATTCTTTAACTATGTACTTGCAGATACAGAACCTATCTATTCAAAGTTAGGAAATCAAGCAGCACTTCGAACGCATCTGCTTTCTGCAATTGCGACAAATTTTGTAAATGATGCAAAGAGTATTTCAAAATTTATCAATAGCACATTTTATGCATATCAGTCAGACAGCTACGCGATAGAAAGTGAAATTGATAATGCACTTGAATTTTTATTATCCAATGAATTCATTGAAAAAATTGATACAGGTTATATCTCTACATTGTTTGGGACGAGAACGTCCTCTTTGTATATTGATCCATTATCTGCTCTGCAGTTAAAACAATCTCTTGAAAAATCTCCAAGTAAAGAATTAACACCTCTTTCTTTTCTTCACGCGATATGTTCCACGCCAGATATTCGATCGCTTTATTTGAGAGGAACTGATTCATGGGTTGAAGAAAAAGCAGAACAACTTCAAAGTACCCTTCTTCTTGATGTGCCACATAGCTCTGGTACTGAGTATGAATGGTTTTTAAGTGATCTAAAAACAGCATTATTAATTGAAGATTGGATTGAAGAAATCCCGTATGATAGAATTGTTACTAAATATAATATCTGGCCAGGTGATATTCATAACGTTGTTGAAATTGCAGAATGGCTTTTGCATGGCTTAAGAGAATTTGCTCGCATGTATAATTTTTCTTGTGTCTCTGATGTAAGTAATGTTATTATTCGTGTACATAATGGATGTAAACAGGAACTTTTAAATCTTATTTCTTTGAAAGGAATCGGTCGGGTGAGAGCACGAGCGATATTTAATGAAGGTTTTAAAACAATAAATGACTTACGAGGCGTTCCTGTTGAAAGAATTGCAAATATTAAGACGATAGGAAAAGCTATTGCTACAAATATTAAAAATCAGATAGGGGAAAGTGAAAATATTGGAAATAAAGAGCTTGGTGAGTTCTAAGTGCAAAAGATAATAGGTGCAAAGGGAAAAATTCAAGATATTGATTCTTTTTTAAAAAAAATTGTTACACTTTCCAGCAGATATGATATGGTAATACAAGTAGTAAATGCTGATTTCGTCTATGGTAAAGATCATCTATTTTCAGCTGTTGAACATACTATAAGGTCCTTTAAAAATCGGATGAACTCTTTGAAGTCTCTCTCATTGGAGATGCTATTGTATGCTTCGGGGGAAAGACAGATTCAAAAAGCTATTGAAAAGATAGGCATTAAGAAGGGAAATCAAAAAATTGCTTTTATTTTTATAAAAGCGAACAATAGAAAAATTTCAGATGATGAAGTCGAGCACGTGTTATCAAGTTTAAATTTGAAAAGAGATGATAAGGTACTTGAAGGAGATGTAGATACCTTAAAAAGATTTGGCATCACTGAGGATGAATTAAGTACCATTCCAGAGAGTAAATATGGTGATCTTCTCCTTGAAAAAGTTGCTCTGGTTGATATCGTCAAATAATGCCCGCATGATGTAGCTTGGATATCCTGAGGCTTGCAGAGCCTCCCCCTTGGGTTTAAATTCCCAATGTAGGCGTTCCTTTACGCTAAAAACAGTGTTTTTTGTCTGATTGATGTGTGAGGGTGATTGATTTAAAAACATCTTTATACAACATTTTTTGTAATATATTTGGAATTCATAAGCTGAGCAACAGCCATGTAATTAGGTTGAAAAGCCAAT
>JAUWCF010000188.1 GCA_030609445.1 Thermoplasmatota archaeon
CATATTCATTTGCTAGTGTTATTTGTATAGCATATTTGTGCATCCGAGCAGGATTACGCAGTGCACCTTCATCGTTAGCTTCACCACCAAGTACTGCATCTTGAACAAAATTTTTAGGTACGCCCCCTCCAACAATAAATATGCCAGTTTCTTTTGATCTGAGAATAGTTTCAATTAATTCTTTAAAGTCTTTTACAGAGTCGATGGCAACATGTTTCTTGGGTCTTTGTCGCTGATGGTCTAATAAACCAAATCCAGCACTACAATCAGAAAAAGCTGGAACAAAAATAGGTAAATTATGTTTATATGCTGCATAGACAACAGAATCATCTACTTTGCATCCATTAGTATCAAGATATTTGCCCATTTCAATTATGAATTCCCTAGATGAATACGAGCATATTTCAAGTGAGTCGGCTATCTTTTTAATTGTTTGATCACAAAGCTGTAATTCATCTTCATCAATGAATGTCTTGATCTTTCTCCACAATTTTTAGATGTTTAGATCCCTTTCTCCCACACTCAATATTTTTTAAAATGCTGTCTACTCCTGTGTTCCATATGATGAAATTTAATGTAGAAACTGAATTAGGACACATTTAAGTACATCAAGAACCATACACTAAATGAGGTGTTGGTATGGATGATACAAGTAGCAACAAATAAACAACTTCAGAAAATGAAACAACTGGAACAGATGTTCATACAATATGAACAAAGCGGCCTTTCTGTTTCAGAATTTTGCAAGAAAAACGGTATTCATAGAAGTCACTTTTATTACTGGAAATCAAGATACAAACAACGGAAGGAATCGGGGCTCATCGATCAGCGAGGTGGAGTAGCCTATAAAGTCACTGAGGACAGACGGAAGTTTATCGTGAAATATAAAATTAAGAATCCAATGGCAAGTTGCAGAGACATTGCAGTAAGATTCGAGAGGGAATTTGGAATAGGCATACATTTTACCAGGGTGGCTAAAATAATTGGGGAGGAGAAACTTAACGATCCAGTAGGTCGGAAGACTGGGAAGCCTATAAAAAAAACAAGAGTTTTAAGAACATAGTATCTGGCACTGCGTTCATCTTAGGTGCCATGAATATGATTGGTGGAGAAAATGCGGTTCTCAAAGTGATACTAAAAAACTTGGCGGAGAATATCTCAGATAGTAGGCGGATTTACAGACATAAGAAATCCACTATCCTCAGGTACATTAGGACTCTTTTTCTTCTGTCAGCTTTTGATATGGAACGGCCGATAGATCTTGATAGTTATAGTCAAAGGACTCTTGGTGCTCTTACATCCCCTGATGGAAAACATGTAAGGTATAAGGCGACAGATCGATTCCTGAGAGATATTACTGCTCTTGAGGTTGGAGATGATATAAGCATTGCTCTTTCGAGTTGTTACTTTAAGACATTCTATGGTGTTGAAGAGATGCCGGTTTATATAGATGGGCATTTCAAAGCTGTTTGGACTTTGAAGAATATACCTCGTGGGAAGCACGGGATGATGGATCGGGTGATGCCTGGTTTAGAACAGATTTTTCTCAACGGTCAAAAAGGTCATCCTTTGCTTCATAAGACATGCCCAGGTGACCGGCATTTGACAAAGGACATTTTGGATATTGTAGATGATTTCGAGATGAGTGTTGGCAGGGAGGTGGTAAATGTGGTTGTTTTTGATGGTGAGGGGTGTAGTCTTGAGGTTTTCAAGGCTTTTGATGTGCTCAATGAAAAGAGGGAGAAAGATATCTATTCGCTGACGGTTTTGGATTTGAATCAGTATCGTTTTGAGGATTTCAAGATCAAGGATGAAATAGATGATGGTCGAAGGCAGGTCAGGGAACCGGATTTTGATGTGTATAAACGAGATAAAAAAGGCAGAGTTCGAAGTAGAGTTGCCTTGGTGGAGTTTGATTATTTAAGCAACATCAACAGGAGACGGAAGGATAAGGAGGAGTATCTTATGAGATGTGCTTTGGTGAAGAAGAAAAACGATAAGCTTACTGTTATAATCACTACGATGCCCATAGGTAAGATTGCTTCGGGTGCCGAACTTGCTGATCTCTATTACAACCGGTGGCCATGCCAAGAGGCAAAGTTCAAGGAGATGACAAAGTACTGTAATTTAAACGTCAACCATGGCTTCAGTAAAAAAGAGGTGTTTAACCGTATGGCTGACAAGAGACTTAAGACAGCGGAAACCTCGTTGGCATATAATGTTAGAAGACTTG
>JAUWCF010000048.1 GCA_030609445.1 Thermoplasmatota archaeon
ATATGGCCCTGAAAATTATATAAAGATGGGTGCGAAATTCATTACTGACTACTACAACAAGTATAAACCATTTGATCAAGGGAAAACGATATCTCTTGAGGAACGTATCCTTATAAAACTGGATGACTCTGGTAATTACAAACTACAAGGATTTATTGATAGAGTTATGGAGTCAAAGGAGGGTTATTATGAGGTTCACGATTATAAGACGAATTCACGACTGCCTCTCGCCGAATATTTAGATAATGATCGCCAGCTTGCTTTGTATGCAATTGGTATTAAGGAGAGATATCCTGATGTAAAGGATGTTCGTTTGATTTGGCATTTTCTTGCATTTGATAAAGAAGTTGATTCAACTCGGACCGATGAAGAGCTTGAAGAATTAAAAAGGAAAACAATTGAGTTGATAGATAGAATTGAGAGTGAGGAAAAATATCCTGCGAAGACTTCCATTTTATGTGATTGGTGTGAGTTTAAACCTATCTGTAGACAGTGGTCTCACCTCTACGTCATAAAGGAGAAACCTGAGAATGAATATCTCAGTGATCCTGGTGTGAAACTTGTGGATCGGTATGTTGAGTTGACACAAAAAAAGAAACAGGTCACACTTGACTTGTATGCCGAACTTGACAAACTAGAGGAGGCACTCATTAACTTTGGTGAAAAAGAGGGTGTTGATGTTGTCTTTGGTTCAAAAAACAAAGTACGGATCAAAGAGAGTGATCGGTATAAATTCCCATCGAAACATAGCAAAGAACGAGAGAGACTTATCCAATTACTGAAAGATAATGGGAAATGGGATGATGTTGTACAGCTTGATACATCTGCATTAAATAAAATAATTCAGGAAAAACAGTGGGATAATGAACTGTTAAATGTATTAGAGGAATATGTTAAACTGGAGAAGTCTAAGCGCTTATATCTTAGTAAAATTAAAACGGGTGAATAGTATTGTAAATGATCGTTGATAGTCATTGATACCTAGAAGTTTTTTTATATACTAATCATTTCATATTATCCGTATTTTTGGATTTTTTAAAACAAAGTATTTAAATACTATATTGCCTTAATTGTGCATATGAAAAACGATGAAAAGATTGTAAGAAATATCTTAGGATCTTTTAAAGATAAACTGGTCTCTAAAAAGCAGCTAGAAAGAGCATTTAGAAATGTATTGCAAGACAAATATTCAGAAACTCTCATCGTTAATCTAAGAAAAAACAAAGATATTCTCTATATTTTCAAAGGATATTATTATGTATTAGATTCAAAAGAGAAAGAAGGATCGTATACTAATTATTCTACAAATGAAATGGTTTATGCAATTCTTAATAAATTAAATATTAAATGGTATCTTGGACTGTATAGTGCTCTTGAAAGAAATAATATTATATGGCAAGGAGTTGTCAATCCCATTATTCTGAACTCCAATCTTTCTGGTGAAAAGAAGATTTTTGAAATAAAATATCGATTTCATAAAATAAAAAGAGAATTCCTTGATTTTGGATACAATAAAATAACAACGAAAAATAGAATTACTTTTTATTATTCAGATCCTGAAAAAACCTACATTGATTTCATGTACCTTCATAAACATCCTCCTGTAGAGTTATCCAATGTCAAGAACAACGAAAAACTACGATCATATCTTAAAAAGTATTCCAAGAATTTTAAAAAGAAGGTATTATACTCATGAATAGGACTAATTTTAAAAAATATATGTCCTATGTCAAAGAAACAAAGAAAACAAATATTGAAGATCAATATGTTGAAAAAGATTATTTAATCTCAGCGTTTCTTTCAACGTGGCAAAATTTGAAGGATCCTGGCTAAGTCGTGCCCTTAAACAGCATAAAAAACATGTTGGGGGAATGTGCGAATTTCCAGGTAAAGAACGAACAAGCGAAAAAACGCTGAGATTCGTTCTAATCTCTCCGAGAGAGAATAACGGACCCACGGGGATTCGAACCCCGGTTACCGGCTCCGAAGGCCGGAAGGATATCCAGACTACCTCATAGGCCCAATTAATTGACTGGAATAGATAACCTATTATAAAACTTAACTCAGGAAATTGTAACATTTCCTATTTTTTTTCATCTTGACATTTTGACACGGCATATTTATATATTATTATTTTCAAAGTATAACATGTAATTTTGAGAAAATGAGGTTGAGAAGATGAGAAGAGATATATTAGTAGTTGATGACGACACTGATATTCTTCACTCGGTTAAAAATATTTTTGTACATCAAGGACATGAAGTATTTACGGTAAAAAACGGATTTGAATGTATACGTGAGATTGAAAAAGGCTTCAACGGCATCATACTTCTAGACATAATGATGCCCGGAATGGATGGATGGGATACAATCAGAGAAATTGTAAGAAGAGGACTGGAAAAAAACGTTGAAATACTTATCATAACTGCAATAGGAACGTCAGATCATGATAAAATGTATGGGATCGAATCATATATTCATGATTACATAGTAAAACCGTTTAATGTCAATGATCTTGTCGAAAGTGTCGAAAAAATACACTAAACAAAACAAAAAAAAAAGAAGAAAAAGCTACCTATAAAGCAGCTATTTTTTTTATTTATCGTACAAAGTCAATATCAACTTTTGCTTTTGCAACAACGGGTCGTAGTTGAACTATATTTTCTCGAAGCTCATGGGTACCAAGTAGATTTGGTGATTGTACACCAGTCATTATTGCCATAACTCTGCATTTCCCCTCAAACTCAGGAAGAACTCGTGCACCAAGAATCACGTTGGCATAACAGTCCATATCTTGAGTGAGTGATTTTGCGACATCTTGTACATATTTGAGGCTCATATTTGGCCCACCGGTTATATGAACAAGAGCTCCATGCGCTCCCATATAATCAACGTTAAGCAGTGGATGATTCAATGCTTCTTTTACAATAGCTTCTACTCCAGCATCAACATCTGCTTCTCCCCATAGCATGACAGAGAGACCACCGGAATCAACAATGGTTTTCATATCAGCAAAGTCGAGATTTATCAACGATGGCACGGTAATTGTCTCAGAAATGCCTTTGACTGTTTCTGCGATGAGTTGATCCATAACAGAAAATGCTTGGTTGATCGGCAGATTCGGTACAAATTCAAGCAGCCGGTTGTTGTCAAGAACAACAGTACTATCTGCTTTTAATCTCAGTTTATCAAGTCCTTCATCTGCTTTGACAAGACGTGCTCGTTCTACATTAAATGGAGTTGATACCATACAGGTGACAATAGCCCCGTTTTTCTTTGCTATCTCAGACACTACTGGCGCTGAACCCGTCCCTGTTCCACCACCCATACCTGCAGTCACAAACACAAGATCTGCATCTTTTATGAGCTCTTCAATTTCATGGCTTGATTCACGAGCGCTACGCTCAGCAACATCAGGAAAACCTCCTGCCCCAAGACCACGGGTAAGATTGGCACCGATCAATAATTTATGATCAGCTTCTACCAAATCCAATGCCTGCTTATCGGTATTGATAGCTATTGTTTCTGCTCCTTTCACACCCAATTTATGTAATCGAGTGATCGTATTTCCACCAGCACCACCACATCCAACAATGACTATTCGTGGGGTACCAAACAAGTTGTCATCCATAACAAGCTTGCTTTCTTCTTCAGCTTTATTTTCTATTGCGGTTTCAATAAAAGATTGTGTGTTATTGTTTACGGCCATACCATTCCTCCTATTTGTGGTAGTTGGAAGGACGCCGGTTTTAATGGCGTCCTTCAAGGGGTGCATCCCATCCCCTATTTTTACTTTTTTAATTTATTTTTTCATGTAAGGTTCGATTGCTTCAACCGCGGCTTCTAGCTCTTGGACTTTTTTGAGCTTTTCCGCCCTTTCAGCAATGCGGTCAGATTGATTGGTAATATATTCTTTCACCGCATGTCGTATTACCTCAGAACGAGTCGAAAACTCACCGACTCTAACAAAAAGATCCATCTGTCGGAGATGGATTCGAGGTAATCGAATTGTGATACGGTCAGTTTCCATCTTTCTCCTCACATATATTACACGTATGCCAGACCGGCGACATTTCTGCGTCAATCGTACGTTTTTCGTACGTCGAACAAACGACAAACGACATCATTTGTCTGACAAACGTATACTCGAATGTGCAGTTATGTTTATATAATTTTCTATCTCCGCGTCTCAAAAATATTGTCAGCTATGCAACAATCTGACCAAATGCAACAGTCCCAGAAATCTTCTCTATCTTAACCCTAACCACAGAGCCCTTCACAGCACCAGGAATGTATATAACATATTTGTCAAAAAAAGCTACGCCGTCGCCTCTTTTTCCAATATCTTTAATAGTTAATTCGTAAACATTTCCTTCTTTTAAAATTTCATGAGGCATTTTGACAGTCTTTTTTCTCATGGATTTAATTGACCGAAATGCGCCACATGCATCACATCGGATAAGAATCGTTCTTCCCTTCTTAACAAGATGAGTATCTGGTCTACCACACTCTGAACAGATGACATATGTATCTACGTATTCATTGAGTCTGTCCTGAAGTGTTCTTGCAGGAATCTTACCTTGAAATACAATTCTTCCACCAACAACCTCTCCAGCAGTCCCAACATTTCCCAAGAAAAATTTCAAAAGATGAACTGCTTCACGATTAAGTATATCAACAACCTTATCAAAATTCTTAAAAACAGTTGTGTTACCTTCATAAAAAATATCTGCATTAGGCACTTTAAAACGTTCTTCATCAACGATTTTTGTTGAAGTTATACTGCTAACTCTTTTGAGTAGCTTATTGTAATCTAAATCTGACATAGTACAAGAGGGCAAATAAGAAAGACTCATAAAAAACTTCCGTAGAGATAAAGAAAAAAAAGAGGGATTTGTCGAAAACTGATAGATTAACTTCTAAAAATATGGGGTTTTTCTTTTAGACCCATCACCAAAAAGCCTTCCTTCATTGCCTTTTCAGCAATATCAGTTTTCCTTGTATATATCTTTTGACTCCCCTTTGTCCAATGCCAAATGAATTCGGCCATAATTCGCCTCCCCAATATTCAAACTAATTACAGCCGCAAATCAAAAGGTCATTTAAATAATTTTTTAAAAAAATCAGTTTCTCCTTATCCCGAAATTACGTTCTCCTGGAAAACTCAAAAACCTTAACGTTTCAAAGATTTACTCAAATAGCTTCCATCATCTGAAAAACCCAAGGTACGATAATACTGTTTAACACCAACACCACTAAGAACAAATAATCTTTTTTTGTCAAACTCTTCAAAACATATACGTTCTGCTTCACGAATCAATTCTTTTCCATACCCTCTATGCTGCAGGGATTCACTTGTTCGCTCTCCGAGAGATAGTTCTCTTCCAAGTATTTTTAGTTCACGAATTATCATACATGGCTCTTTTTGAAGTTCATATCTGTGAGGAAGAACAATACCTCGGAGTCGTAAATATCCTATAAGAACATCCAGTGTTTTGTCTTCAAGTGAAAGAAAGATCTCACAACCATTACTTGCCGTATACTGATGACGTGTACATATAATTGACATATCGCTGAAGTCGATCTTTTTTTTCAATGATTTATGCCCTATTTCTCTACATCGAATACATCGACATGTTTTTCCATGATCCATCATCTCTTTTTCGACATATTGTCGTAGATTACTTTTTTTAACACCAGAACTGATCATTTGAGCAGGAACATCCCGCTGAATTCTTTGAATACGCACCCACTCCGGGACATATTCCTTCATCTTAGCAATAAGTTTTGATGCCTTTTCAGTAGTTAATGACTCATATTCACCAGATTTCCAAATATCATACAATTTTGTCCCCTTAATTATTAGTGCGGGATATATCTTAATCATGTCTGGCTTGAATCGGTCATCTTCAAAGATTGTTCGAAAAGACATAAGATCTTTTTTTTCATCAGAACCAGGTAAGCCAGGCATAATATGATAACAAATTTTAAAACCAGAATCCTTTGCAATTCGAGTGGCATTGATGGTATCAGTAACGGTATGGCCTCTGTTCATATTGTATAAGACATCATCGTAAGTGCTCTGCACCCCAAGTTCTACCCTGGTTGCACCTAGATGAAGGGCATTATCAACGTGCTGTAAAGAAAACCAATCAGGTCTTGTTTCAACAGTTAAGCCGATACAGCGAGATTGCGCGGTTTCATTTTTCTTTTTTGCCTGCTCCAAATTCTGGGAATTTTCTCTATTTAAAGCATCGTAACATCGTTTAACAAACCACTGTTGATATTCTAATAGCCTTGACGTGAAGGTTCCACCCATAATAATAAAATCAACTTTATCTGTTAAATGACCTATTGCTTCTAATTGTTCCAATCTACTTTTTGTTTGAAGATACGGATCAAAATTATGTATTGCTCCTCTCATCGCTGCAGGTTCATACCCTGTATAGCTCTGAGGCGTATTGTCTTCTGGACCACCTGGACATGGAATGCATCGACCATGGGGACATTCTTCAGGAGAGGTCATTACAGCAACAACAGCAACACCAGAAATCGTTCGCATCGGTTTTTTTCGAAGTAATGAACAGGCAATTTCAAAGTTTTCAGAATCAGCTGATAAATGAGATAATATCTTGCTATCTGGAGGGATAATGTCTATATGATATTTTTTACATAGTTTAATTTTTGCTTTATGAATTTCTTCTTTTGTCTGTATTTTTTTTGACAATATTAATTCGATAATTTCTTCATAAAACAACATATCCATTAAAGAAACCATTCTCTTGATAAAAAAGCTTTGTTAAAAAATAAAAGATGGAGTAGTAACTCCATTTATAAAATATTTCTAGAGACCCTCGACAATTTTACTGTTGGCATATTGTAAGATTGAAGTGACGCACTACTTTCAACTATCTCACTTTGCTGTAAGTTTCCCGCAAGATCATAAACGATTGCATAGACTGAATGGCTACCAGTTCCACTCCATTCCCATTCAAATGGTTCTTCGGTATCCTCGCCCAATAGATCGCCATCTAGATAGAATTCTACTTTTGCAACTCCACTTGTTTCATCAGCTACATCTGCAGTCATAACCCATGTATTAAGAACGGTATTTTCAACAGTTAATTCAATTGTTGGC
>JAUWCF010000172.1 GCA_030609445.1 Thermoplasmatota archaeon
CTGGTTTTCTCTATTTTGTTGGTCATGGAAATCCTAAAAATTGGGCGACTCATGAAAACGGAGACTATATAAATTGGACTGAAGGATTTACCAATGAAGATATGATGAAACTGTCACATAAAGGAATGTATCCAATTTTAATGGTTGGTGGATGTCATAACAGTGAATTTGATGTGACGCCGCTAAACATTATTAAAGGCCTCTTAGAAGAAGGTTTTCATTACTTTTCAAGTGACCCAGAGGATTTTGGTTCCTACTGGGCAAAAAACTGGGTTCCTGAGTGTTGGAGCTGGGTGTTTGTCAAGAAAAGAAATGGTGGCACAATTGCATCTATGGGAAGCACGGGATACGGAGGTGTAAGTATCGGAGATTACAACAACAATGGCATTCCTGACTGTATCGAAGGATTGGATGGCTGGTTTGAAACACAGTTTTTCAGGTTATATAACGAGGAAAACATCGATATTCTTGGAGAGACATATGGACAAACAGTAACTGATTATGTGAACAACTTCCCAGTATATTCTGATAGATATGATTGTAAAATTGTTGAAACCCATGTCTTATTTGGTGATCCCAGTCTTAAAATCGGCGGATATCAATAAAAAAAAGATTGAATAACCTGGGCTTATGTCTAGGTGTTATACGAACGAATTAACCAGGCATTTCGTGGGATCTTTTGATAGATGTTATAGGGCGGTTCTTCCAAAGCAGGTTTTTGACATGCTTCTTGTCGTATTGAATTGTTGTCAAAAGACCAGTAATATTTCCGCATGTATTTTCCTTTTTCTCGGCATTCTTCTCGTCTAAGTCTTAGAAGTTTTTCTCTATGCAGCTCATAAAATAAAGAGCGTGTGTATTTGTCAATTGTCATATCTTCAATTTCTTTTTCACCATGAAAGACACCTTCGACGGTCTTAGCAAGAACCCTTGCATCTTCTTTTTTCATTTCAAATATGTTTTCTAACGCCTTTACAAACAGTTTCTTCATTTTTCGTCACCACAAACCTATTTTTGTCTGTTCTGCTTATAAAGCATTGTTGTACAACTGTTACCCGCCTTCTTTACAGTTGTTACCAAAAAAAAAATTAATGCGATTATTTTGAAAACAGTAACAGAAACGGCTTAAACTATTTTTCAATATTTAGTATTTCATGACCAATTACATTTTTCGAAACTATAGTGAGCAAGTATGCATTGGAAAAATCATTTGTCTTGCAAGAACCTATCAAAAACATGCTCAGGAAATGAAGACAACGGTACCAGAAGATCCTCTACTTTTTTTGAAACCTGAAAGCTCTGTAATCTTCAACAATGAATCCATTATTATTCCTAAAATGTCTTCATGTTTGCATCATGAGGTTGAACTTGGCATCGCTATTGGAAAAGACGGAAAAAATATCACACAAGACAAATCAATGAGTCATGTATTAGGCTATCTCGTTGCACTTGATATTACAGCAAGAGATATTCAATCTGTTGCAAAAAAGAATGGTTGGCCGTGGAGTATTGCAAAAGGATTTGACACTTTTTCACCTATTAGTGACGTTGTTTTAAAAGATGTGGTATCTAATCCTTTGGATCTTGATCTTGAGTTGAAAGTCAATGGTGTAGTAAAACAGCAGTCTAACACAAAATATATGATTTTTTCAATTGAAAGAATCATTGAATTTATTTCAACAGTTATGACCCTTAGACGGGGAGATTTGATTCTTACAGGAACTCCGGAGGGCGTTGGTGAAATAGTTGAAGGAGACGTAATTGAAGCAGGTTTAGGAGATATTTGCTGTTTAAAGGTTGATGTAAAAAAAGAGAAATAATCAGAGGATTTTTTCTTTTAGAAGACATGTTTTACACTGTTTTTGAGAGGTAGGTTCTCCGCACGTATTACATTTATTGAGTTCTGCCGGCGGATATTTTTCTAAAAGTAATGTTTTTATGCTATCGTAACTGTTGATAATGCTGTGTCGTGTGCCTGGATTAACAGACTCTAGGTTGTCGATGATATCTCGATAGTATCTTCTTGACGCTCGAAGAGAATACGGGCATTCTGCATTATGAAATTCTATGTTTTTTAAGATTGCATAAAGCATTATTTCTTTTTCTGGGATCACGCGAAGAGGCATAATACGTGGCACTAGACCAGGTTGGATTTTTTTATGAGGACCAAGTCTAGCAAGTTTTTTCATATCACCATTGATGAAATTCATGAGAACTGATTGAGACATATCATCAAGATTATGTCCAGTTACAAGTTTGTTGATACCAAGCTCTTTGGTTTTTGTGTTCAGACAAAAACGTCGAAACACGCCGCAATATGTGCATTCCCCAAGTTCATCATTTGGAGATGTTATTTGATCCATAGTTTTTCCAATTGCATCCTTAAATGATATGATATGATGTTGTATTCCAAGTTTTTTACAATTGTTGACGGTTACTTTGATGCTTTCATCTCGGTAGCCTTTAATTCCTTCATCAACGGTTATTGCATATAATGATATATTTGGTCTTTTTGAAAAGATATCATGCATTAGATGAAGGGTAACAATACTGTCTTTTCCACCTGAAACAGCAATTCCTATTTTTGATCCTTCTTCTGTTTTTCCTTGTTTTTTGAGTTCTTTTTTAACTCGTTTTTCGAAATATTCGAAAAAATGGTTTTTACAAAGATG
>JAUWCF010000135.1 GCA_030609445.1 Thermoplasmatota archaeon
ATCGAGTATCTTTGAGTTTCTTTTTTTGTCAATACCTTCAATAAAACATTTTTTTATTGCAATCTCATTGAGGCTAACAACTTCATATCCTTCTTTTTGTAAAAGAGCTGAAACAGAAGTTTTCCCAGTTCCTGGCGTGCCAGAGAGCGCAACAATCATTCTATATCAACTTATGATAGTCATATCCTCTGAATCCTTCTTTAAAGCAGTAACGAAGTTCCTGGAAGTCTTTTCTGAACTCTTTGATATCAGCTTTTATTTTTTTGACATCCTCACCTTTGAGAAGTGCTCTTTCATAGAACTTTGCGACTTCATCCATCTCGTTTTCGTTCATACCAATTCTTGTAAGCTCAGGTGTTCCTAATCGAAGACCAGAAGGATTTAAAGGGTCTGTATCTCCAGGAATCGTGTTCATGTTAGTGACAATTCCTGCATCTTCAAGTTTTTTAGATGCGTCTTTTCCTTTTTTTGGCCCAATTTCTAAAAGAATCTGATGGGATTTTGTAAATCCTAGTTTTTCACCAAACACTTTAAAACCACGCTCATGAAGTGCTTGTGCAAAACGTTGAGCATTCTTTATTGTTTGTTTTGCATATGCCTCACCAAATTCAAGATGTTCAGCATACGCAATAGCTTTTGCTGCAACATGATGCAGATGATAAGATGATGTAACGCCTGGAAAAATTCCAAAACCAATTTTTCTTAAAAATGATTTATCTTCATCAGTGTCTCCCTTATGATCAGAAAGAACCATCCCTCCTTGCGGTCCAGGAAGAGTTTTATGAGTACTTCCATTCATCACATCAGCACCCTCCCTTAAGGGATCTTGGAATTGTTTACCGGCAATAAGACCAAGGACATGTGCCGCGTCATAGACCATATACGCACCTACGTCATGAGCAGCTTCTGCAATTTCTTTTATTGGACTTGGGAATAAGAATACTGATCTTCCATTGAGCGCAAGTTTTGGTTTAACTTTTTTAATAAGTTTTACCGCACCATCAACATCAATATTCATCTCTTCATCGTTAAACGGATATGAGACAAGATTTATGCCTCTAACACCAGCACCACCCCATTTTCCAAAACTGATATGAGCGCCATTGGCAAGATCCAAGACGGTTGCAGTCTCCCCAGGCTTTATAAGAGCTTTTAAAATTCCAATATTTGCAGTTGTTCCTGCTGTTGGTCGCACGTCAGCATAATGACATTTGAATAGTTTTTTTGCAAGCTCCATTGCTTTTTCTTCAACAAGATCAAAAAAATTACAGCCCTCATAATATCGATGTCCCGGTGTACCTTCTGCGTATCTTCCATGAAAATCAGTAATAAGCATCTCCCGACAAAGAGGAGACAATACATTTTCACTTGCAATCATCGGAAGAGAGTTTGCGAAAAATTCATTGTTTTTCTTTGCTTGCGTTCTGATATATTCCGCTTCGTCATACCAACTCATTGAAATCACAAAAGGCTGAATAGGCAGTTCTCATAAAAAGGTAATGGAACCCAAAAAATATTGCATTATTATGGACAAAAAACCGGTTTTTCTATGTGAAAGTATGATCATGGACATAACAGAAAAAGACAAAGTTTTAGTACGAAGCTTTCATACCTGGAGAAAAATGTGATTTATATGGCTGAGAAAAACATTGTAAAATCTGAGATAACAGTTAAAGAACTACCTATGCTTGCAGCTGAACCCGCTCCCTTAGGTTTAATAGGGCTTGCAGTTGCAGCTCTCGTACTTGCATCAACTGATCTGGGGCTCGCATCACATACAGCTAAATCTCTCATGATTCCGTGGGTTCTTTTCTTCGGTGCAACAGCACAACTTATCGCAGGCACTATGGAATTCAAACGTAACAATATATTCGGTGCGACAGTGTTTACAACATATTCTATGACCATGTATGCAATCGCACTTACATTATTTATCACCATATTTACAGGTGTTGAATTTGACCTTGCACATTATGGATTTGGCCTAATTGCAATACTTGCATTCAGCCTCATCGCTACAGTAGCGTCTTTGATGACAAATAAAATGTTGTTTATAATATTGATATTTGTTGATCTAGCAGTAATTGCATTGATTCTGCATTATCTCTGTGGCACTACAGCATTTCCGGCAGGAGTATTTTTACTCTTTACATCCATTTCATCCTTTTATACAGCAATGGCGATTCTATTAAACAATATGGCAGGTAAAACCATTTTGCCACTTGGCAAAGCTATTTGGAGTCCATAGCAACAAAACTACTCTAATCATGCATATAAACCCAGCAGTGTTCTATACGGATCTGGCAGGTTAGAATGATTTTACAGGAGAAAATCTGTATAAAATGGGGTGTTTTTTGGTTAATGAAAATTATTTCAAATCATTATCGAAGCATTTCGGCAATGCAATAATATGTTATTATTCCCTTGTATTTGCCCCATTTGTCTGTTAGTTTTCTGACTTCGTCCTCTGACATTAGTTTGTCGCTGTTGAAGAAATGGGAAATTGCCTTACGTGCACCTAAATCACCAGCAGGATTCATACCATCTAAACCTATTGAAGTTACGATTACCATCTCTGCCGTCCATCTTCCCATTCCCCTAAACTGTGTCAAGCGTTCGATAATTTCCTGATGTGAAAGCTTCCTCAGCGATTCAGGAACAAATTTACCGGATTCAACTGCTTCTGAAAAATCTTTTATGTATTCACCTTTCCTTGCACTTAGTTTACATTTTCTTAGTTCAGAAATATCTGCGTTAGCCAATGTAGAGGGGGTAGGGAATGCCCAGAACTCTTTGTCATCAATTTTCACACATTCCCCAAATTTTTTTATTGTTTAGGCTGGGAATACTGCGCGGACTGAAGTGAAACTGAAGGCTCGCAGATGAAAAGCCGCCCTTTTTTTAGATATCTAAAACATTCTATTTTCTGTTGCGTGCGGCAGACCAGAGGTCTGCCCATTAACGACGCGACAGGAGAGTAAAAAACTATGGAAAATGTAAGTAGCGGATGCTATAAAAAGCTGATGGGTGACACAAGAAACAATTGGGTGACCATGATGTTTGTAACCAAGAAAAGATATATGTGTTTTCGTAAACAATCTCATATTAACACATGTGTCGAAAGTTTTCGTGAACTCGAACGGTTTGGGTTCGAGTTCGGTGATTTTGGTTTTGCCGGCAACCATGTTCATTTCCAGGCAAATGTTCCAAAAAAGTATTCATTAGAGGATGCTGAGATCATGTTGAAATCAAGAAGCGCTAAACATATATTTGAAAAACATCCAGGTTTCCGTAAAAGATATCCAAAGGGTAGTTTTTGGAGTGGCTATGAACATCATGAGTCAACTGGGTTAAAAAACTTGGAAGAGTCCAGTACATATTTACGTGATCAGCAACAACACCACAGAGTATCTGTTGTTGATGATGCTCAACAAAAACTAGATATGTTTTTACCGCCGAGCGGGGATGCGGCATGACCGAAGGGCTTGCCGAGGAAGCGAAGGCTGAATGGGGTCATAGGGGTGAAACCCCTATTTCACTAAAGC
>JAUWCF010000093.1 GCA_030609445.1 Thermoplasmatota archaeon
TTGTTTCTCTCGCATCGGTAAATGGTTGATTATCAGCATGGACAAATATGAGTTCTTCTGCTTTTTTTGAGAGAAGATAGGTTGCAACAGGCGAATCAATGCCGCTTGAAACAAGGGATACAAATTTCATGTTGTCTCATCTTCCATCCAATCAAGATACTTTTTAAAACCATGCGTAATGGGGATTGCCACGATATCTGGCACGTCATACGAATGAAGTTTTTTTATCCTCTGTATCGCTTTGTCTATGTTTTTATCTGTTGTTTTTGCCAAAAGAACGCATTCGTCATCTTCTTCAATGTTTCCTTTCCAACGATATATTGATTCAATCTTTGGAATTATATTGACACATGCAACAACTTTTTCTTCAACAAGTATGCGTGCGATTTTCCTTGCTTCTTCAACACTACCAGTGGTTGAATAAATAATTGAAACCATGGTTTTAACCTATAATTAATAACAGATTTAATAGTTTGCATCACAAAAATATGATTTCATATTCAATCTATCAATGATCTGTTTGATTTCTTTATAACTCCCATAAAAGAGATGGCTTTTACATTTGCAATCACTGCAACCAAAACCTAAAATTGAAGGTAATGTTCCTTCGAATTTTTTTGCAATGACGCATTCCTCTCCGACATTGTTTTCTTTGTAAAAAACATTTGTTACTGTCGCATGTTTTAAGAGATAATCGATATGCCAATGGGTTTTTTTATTTTCTCTTAGATGCCGTTGTATTCGTTGTTCCAATCCGTTGAGGGCAGAACCAACATAGACGTAAAATCCTTTGTTAAACTCTACGTCTCCAAGTTTACCAATAGGGGTTCTTTTATTAGCATCCATCTCTGCAATTATTAGATAACTACCTTTCATAACAAAATGGCCTATATGATGAAATACAATTTAGTTTTTCTTTAAAAAACATACATACCATTCTCTGGTTCTAAAAATCCTTCAGCGTCTTCTGCCAGTCATCTGGAAGTACTACTTTACGTTCCACCTCTCGCCATTCCAAATCATAATCAGATAACAGATGCTTCACCATATCAGGAATATGTGGTGCGCAGAGAATCCCTCGTACATTTGCTTCTTTGACATCTTTTTTTATGTCGGTGACGTACATACGAAGTTGATGAACTGCACTGATGTTTGCGATGCTTCGTTTTACTTCAATAATTGTTGGAGTATGGTTTTTATCATATCCGAAAAGATCGATCATTCCGGATTTTACGTGTTTTTCTCGTTTGCTGATGCGAAGTCCGTCTTCGATTATGGCTGGTTCACTGATGATTTGATTGACGACATCTATCTCCATCCCTGCGATAACAAGATCAACATTATCTCGAAGTGATGTAGCTATAATCATTTTTAGATTCCGAAACGTTATTTTCATTTTTTCAGGCGGATTGCTGTGTCGTGATCTAATAACAAGAGAGTTGTTTTCTTCTTTGAATTCTGTTGTCGTGCCAGATGGTTGCCAGTTGACCGGCTCTCGCATTTCCGGCTGATGAACCAACACGTTCCCGTCTTGTTTTATCATAACTATTCGTTCCCCCCAATCAAGTATTGATTGTGCACGTCCACGGTAATCAACCATGCAATCACCAATTAAAAGAAGCATGGTTTTCTCTACTTTTGATTTATGATGTTTCTCAATAAATGTAAGTGAATCTTTTGAGGTGGGATTAAGAATAGTTTTTAGCACATCTCCTCAAGTATCCTATATCAACTTGGTCATACATGATAGTATCGATGTTATAAAGAAACGTCATTGTATTAGATGGAAATTCGTTGAAAATTCAGATTCGCCAACAAATAATATAATGAGGGTAACGGTCCTTAGTTTTTTTGATTTTTTTTCTGCAAATAGTTGATATATGTAATACTGTTATTCTTTTTTTGTGTCAAATCGTAATATTTCGGTAGTTGATATTCAGACACTCAATGATGCGAGTGTTGAAATTCAAAAGATTGGTAGTGACCCGGAAAGCATTGAGATCATGGCGCCGAAGGCAATCTTTAGGGTTATTAAATTAGAAAATATTGTACTTCAGGATGCTATTATCATCAAGCAGGATATGCTTTCTCTTGGAGGGGAGGTTGCTATACCAAAGGAGGCTTTTGAATTAAAAGAACAATCTGCCGATATACTGGTTATGGGAACCTTAAAACAATTGCGTGAACTTGTCGGAAAACTTAACAGACATTATCCAAGGATTAAAGCTATTTCAAAAGAGCTGTCTCTTCTACTAAGCGATATTTGTTAGGCCCAAAAAGAGATTAACTATTATTTTATACTGGTTTTCGAGAGCATATGGATAATCCAGTTTGTCCGATCGATTTTCGATATGGAAGAAAGGAAATAAAAGAAATATTCGGTGAAAAAAGTAAACTGCAATATCTACTTGATGTTGAAGCAGCGCTTGCACGGGCACATGCAGACGTTGGCAATATTTCTAAAAAGGATGCTGATGAGATTTCTAAAAAAGCCTCTGTGAACTATGTCAAGGTTGAGCGGGTAAAAGAAATTGAAAAGGAAACTAGACATGACATAATGGCAGTAACAAAAGCACTTGCTGAAGAGTGTGATGGGGATGCCGGTAAATATGTGCATCTTGGTGCAACAAGCTATGACATTGTTGATACAGCAAATGCTCTGCAGTTTTCAAAAGCAACTGATATCATTTCAAAAGAGTTAAAACAACTGAGAAAGACACTTGTAAATCTTGCGAAGAATCATAAAAACACGCTTATGCCTGGGAGAACCCATGGACAGTATTCTATTCCTATTACCTTTGGTCTGAAAATGGCAGTATTTGCACTTGAAGTTGATCGTCATCTTGAACGTATGCATGAATGTAAATCTAGGGTTCTTGTCGGGAAAATCTCTGGTGCTGTAGGAACTGGTGCGGCTATGGGTAAACATGCATTAAAGATTCAGGAGCTTGTCATGAAGAACCTTAGACTTGGAGTTGAAGAAGGAGCAACTCAAATTGTTGGTCGTGATAGATATATTGAGCTGCTATCAAATCTTTCCAATATTTCTGCAAGTATGGAAAAGTTCGCCACTGAAATAAGGAATTTACAGAGAAGTGAAATAGGAGAGGCAGCAGAGGCATTTGAATCAAAGAAACAGGTGGGGTCTTCAACTATGCCGCATAAGAGAAATCCAATTCTATGTGAACAAGTAAGTGGGCTTGCAAGGGTTGTTCGTTGCAATATTATTCCTGCATATGAAAACGCTATACAATGGCATGAAAGAGACCTTGCAAATTCATCTTCTGAACGGTTTATTTTACCACATTCCTTAATCCTTACTGATTGGATTATCTACCTAATGAATGATGTTTTCAAGAATCTTAAAGTGTTCCCAGAAAAAATGATTGAGAATCTTGAAAAATCACAAGGACTCCCCATGGCTGAAGCAGTGATGACGAAACTTGTTGAAAAAGGGATGGGGCGTGGAGAGGCACATGAACTCATTCGGACTTGTTCCCAAGAAGCAATTGCAAAAGACAAGGATCTACTTACTGTGCTTTCCTCAAATAAAACCGTTTTAAAATATCTAGAGAAAAAAGATTTAGAAAAAGCACTCGATCCAAAGAACTATCTTGGTGTCACAGACAAAATCATAGATAATATCGTGAAAAAATTATCAAGGTGATTGGTGAAAAAACAATGGATAAACTGGAAAGATTAACAGCTAACACGGAAGAAGTTGTTACAATTGAAGAACTTAAAACTGTTTTAAACAAGGATAAACCGAAGGCATATATCGGGTTTGAACCCTCAGGTACAGTTCATCTTGGCTGGAAGATTTGCACCAATAAAATCAAAGATTTTCTTGATTGTGGTTTTGATTTTACTGTGCTTCTTGCTGATTGGCATGCCTACATCAATGACAAGCTTGATGGAGATATCGAGAAAATAAAGCTTTGCGGAAGATACATGGAAGATTGTTTTGCATCCATGGGTGTTAACAAAGACAAAGTAAGATTTGTTTATGCTAGTGATTATGTTGGAGATTCAAAATATTGGGAGCTGGTGCTTCGTACTTCAAAAGCAACATCAGTTAAACGAGTTAAACGTGCAATGGATATTATGGGCCGAGATGAAGATGAGGCAGAACGTGATCTGTCAAAGCTGTTTTATCCAGCAATGCAGGTTTCAGATATTTTCTATCTCGATTTAGATGTTGCCTATGGAGGAATGGATCAACGTCATGCTCATATGCTTGCCAGAGATGTCTCTAAAAAGATTGGGCGAAAACCTCCTGTTGCCATACATACGCCGCTTCTAACCGGACTTCAGGCAGGCGGCCGTATGGACCCGATTGAAGCGAAAATGAGTAAGAGTAAACCTGATTCAATGATTTCCATTCATGATGATTCTGCTAGTGTGAAAAAGAAGATTATTAAGGCGTTTTGTCCTGAAAAACAAATTGAAGGTAACCCTATTCTTGAGATATGTAAGTATGTTGTTTTTCCTGGGCTTGATACGGACGTGTTTTTGATTGAGCGACCTGAAAAGTTTGGTGGAAATCTTGAGTTTGATAACTATACTGATTTAGAACAAGCGTTTGCATCGGGTCTGCATCCTCTTGATTTAAAGAATGCAACAGCAAGTCATGTCAACAAGATCCTTGAACCGGTTCATCAGTATTTTGAACAACATACCGAGAATTATGATAAGATGAAGGAATTAGGGATTATCCTCTAAATGTTTTTTTAATTCGACCATACTCCATGTCCTTTAGCCCTCAACGTCTCTGTTAGTTTTTGTTCAATTGCTTCAGCTTCTTCACGGGTTTTGATAGGATTGTATTTCTTAAATTTTCTATGTATTAACCGCAGTCCATATTTTTTTACAAAACGATTGGCTTTATAACCATCTTTATGTTGCTTGAATCTAATCTCGGGATTATGGCATGTTTGCCCAACGTAGAAACAGGTAAGTTTTGGATTCATATTGGGGTTTCGTTCTCTAAATTTTCGTGATTGTAATACTTCTTTGTC
>JAUWCF010000099.1 GCA_030609445.1 Thermoplasmatota archaeon
AAACGTATTTGCATTATCCACGATAGCATCGACACCCGTCTGGAATATTGTAGGCCCACTAGGATTTATTGGTCTTGTTATATTATTACTTGTATTGTTGATTGTTACGCCTGCTGAATTGTCAAAAATACCGTTTGATTCTCCTGAGGCAGAAACAGAGATTGCTGGTGGGCTTCTCGTTGAATATTCTGGTAGAAACCTTGCCATGTTTTACCTTACAGATGGTGTAAAAACTGTAGCTATGGCTTCGATTATTGTTGCACTATTTTTCCCGTATGCTATTTCAGGACTGTTTGGTTTAGAAAGCTACTTTGCTTATGCTGCTGACATCATATTTTATCTCGTAAAAGTCTTCCTCGTGATACTTTTCTCTGTAACCCTGATTCGGGTTTCAATTGCTCGTCTGAAAATAGATCAAATCGTCTATACGTACTGGATTCCATTAACGTTGATTGCTTTAGTTGGATTGATATGTATCATGTGGGATCCGTCGACATTGGTGCCTATTTCAGAAGGTGGACGATTTGGCTGGCCAACTATACTTGAATTGCTGGGGTTGTGATTATAAGATTCTTATCTATTTTCTAACACAATCCTCTTAAATTATGCTGCTATTTAAGGGAAAGATTTCATATGGTTTTAACCCTTGATAAATCTGATAAAAGCGTTGTTTTTCTCTTTTTTTTAATTCCAACAATCATGCTTATTGTTGGGTATTTGTTTGCTCCTTATCCTCAAACTGAAATTTTAAAACAACTTCTCACTATTCCCTTATTTCTTGGGTTGTTTCTTCTTGGAATAGGTTACTTCCTAAAAGACAAAGAGCGAGGTGGTAGTTTAAAAATAGCGGGATGGATAGCGTTTTCTTCCTTTTGGGCAACTGCTCCAAGTTCTCTTTATTTTTCAGAAGGTGGTGACGTCTTTAATGCAGCGGTCTGCATCATCGGTATATATATATTAATATATATGGCTTATCATGAATGGCTGTCGATACAAAGAAAAAACCGTCCTCTGTGCCTTAACTGGATTGCTGGAGGAACTTTTTTTGCAGGTATCATATATTTTGCTATAGATTCTGGTATTTTTCCTGAACTTAAAACAGGATTGATAGAGCTTGTTGCAACACACAGCACAAAAGTATTACATCTCTTAGGTGCAGAGGCATCTAGGCAGGGATCTGTAATACTCTACAATGGCATTTATATTAACATAATCTTTGCATGCACTGCTATTCAGTCAATGGTCTTATTTGTCGGGATGATAGGAGCGCTACCGAAAATTGGTCTGAACAGACGACTGGCAGCACTAGCTGTAACAGTGATACCGATATATTTTCTTAACCTCATTCGAAATGCCGGCGTCGTTTATATGGTTGGAGCAGACATAACTTCTTTTGAGATGGCACATAATATCATTGCAAAGGCAGGATCTCTTATCGCACTTATCGCATTACTATTTTTAACATTCAAAATTGTACCTGAACTCTATAATGAGATACTTTGTATCTTTGATCTACCGAAAAGAAAAGGTCCTGTTGAAAACTTTTTCGCTAAATTCTTGGGGAAAACAAAAAAATGAATATTGCAAAAGGAGGTCTGTCTTGGATTGTTGTTTCATATCTTGCCACCTTCTTATTTATAGTTGTTTCTTACCTTGTTTCTGGGCCAATAAAATATGTGAGCATCACTATCTCAGCATTATTGCTTATCATCTCATTTACTTTGGTAATATTTTTCAGAGATCCAAAAAGAAAAACAGGAGATGGTGTTGTTGCTGTTGCTGATGGGGTAGTACGAGAGATAACAGACGAGGATGATTGCGATGTTGGGAAATGTACAAAGATTTCAACGTTTATGAATATTTATAACGTCCATGTAAATAGAATGCCACTTGATGGAAAGATACTGGACGTTGTTCATTATGACGGTGCTCATCTTCCTGCTTTTAGAAAAGAATCAGAACGAAACGAAAGAGTTATATTCCATATAAAAACCGATATGGGAAGAATTAAAGTCATTCAGATTGCAGGAACCTTGGCACGTCGAATTGTTCCTTATATTAAAAAGGGAGATGCCGTTAAGAAAGGAGAAAAAATAGGGATTATACGGCTAGGTTCACGAGTAGATATTTATTTACCAACAAAAAAGATTCAGACAATAACAGTGAACGTGAAGGATAGGGTAAAGGCAGGAGAGGATACCATTGCAAAAATCCATGATTGAACTACTCTCTGTTGCAGATGTTGTTTCTCTTACTAATGCAATGTTTGGTTTTCTAGCTATTATTATGATTTTTTCAAATGAAATGCGTCTTGCTTTTTCTTTTATTCTCTTAGCGCTTCTTACTGATGGGCTTGATGGTATTGTTGCGAGGAAGATACAGAAAGGTGAACTTGGAGAGTATATGGAGGCGATGGCAGATATGATCTCACTAGGTGTTGCCCCGGCATTTTTTGTTTACAATACCTACTATGATACTGTTTTAGACAACATGTTTTATCATGGTTTACTTGTTGTTGTCCTCATCATTTTCTTGTCCCTAAGCATCGTTCGGCTTGCTTCTTTTCACATAATAAAAGAAGAGAAGTTTTTTGTTGGCCTTCCTGCATCTGCTAGCACGATTTTCATCATTGTATTGTCGTTTCTTAAAATAGAATTCATGTACATTCTCCCTTTCATTGTTGTAATATCTTTTGCTATGATTTCATCTCTACGTTTTCCAAAGACAGGTTTAAAAATCAATGCTTTTGCAGCAATATTCATACTTGTCACAATTATTTTCGGAAGTATGTATTATAATTTTGCACCAATGATGCTTTTTTTTGCTATTGCTGTTTATTCAATAATTGGCCCTATCTATGTAAGAAAAAAGCTATCATAGGTTAGAGGAACATATTCGTAGCTTTGCACCTGTCCATCCTCAACATCTACCAACCTTCCACCGACATTCTTTCTATTGAGGGTGGTTGAATCGGTTTGTACAAACATTGGCCATTCAAGTGGATCAACCGGCTCTTCTCCTAAAAAATCAAGGATTTTATTGTTGTGGGTATGTCCTGCAAGGACAAGTGAGACGTTACTAGCTAGGCAGCACTCAATAAATTCTGCTCGATTAAATGCAATGCATTCGTCATTGCCGCTGGGGAGATCATCAGGTACTGAGAATAGTCCATAATCATCTATATCGTTGACTGCAGGATGATGCATAATGATATTCTGGTTTATTTCGTCGTTACCCAGTTCATTTTCGATGAGATGGATTTGAGTATTGGTGAGACCACTTCCTTCTGGCGTGGGACTCAAGATATTGAGTTTTATCTCCCATCTGCTGTAGTCGTATCCTGAGTCAAGTAACAGAAAATTCATGTTTCCATATTCAAATGCGTAGTCGTTTAACGGATTTATATAAAAATGATAATTTGATAAGTCGTAAAACGGGTTATACAAGAGAAGTAATCTATGTTCATATCGATCATGATTTCCAGGTATTGTAAATACTGGCGAATCACACATAACGATAATTTCTTGTAATTCCAGGAAGAAATTTCGTTTATTTCGACTATTATACCAATCTACAAGATCACCAGAAAGTACGACAAAATCAGGTTTAACTTCTTCATTTACATAATGAATTACATCTGCTAACATTTCTTTTTCATTTATCAGATTATAGACTTTTCCTATATGTGGGTCTGTTAATTGAACAAAGCTAAATTCTTCTGGTTCTTCATCCATTATTTTTACTGCATGAGGCCATGTATATTCTTCTTTTTCTGTCGTAATTGTGATATTGTAAAACCCACATGGGATGCTACTGATATTGTAGTTTACGATGAGTTCATCCTCAACCTCATCCTCATTGACATATAGCCATGTACTGAATTGAATGCTTTGATTATCTAATATGTATGTGGAGGAGCCGTCTATTTTTTTGAGTTCTGCATGACAGATTTCGAGAGAATCTTCTAAGACGTGTCTTTCTTCCGAAACGACTATTGTCAGTTTTTCTGTTATGTTCTTATTTACAATGCTTGGGCAACCAAGCGATGGAAATACGATGTTTTCTACGTCAAAGCCGACGCTAACATTTTTGGTTTTCACAGGAAATGATCCTGCCTTAAACGTTAACGTATGATTTCCAACAACGACAGGGTACCATTGTATTTTTTTCGTATACTTAGGTAGTCTTCCTATTTTGATTTCTACTTGATCAAATGTTACATTTCCAGATTTCCATTTTGCCTCTGAAGATTTAACAATTAATCCTTCATACTCATCAGAAACCGTTATTGTTTCATTGAATCGTTGTCCTGTTGGATTTCCTTTTACGGTAACTATTATTTCAATAGGCTTTCCAAGTGTTGGATGTTGATTTGAAAACGATATATCGATTATTTCTCCTGGAGAAATATCTTCAACTGACTCCATTGAATAAGTACCGTTACCTGTTTTATTTTCAAAAGTAATAGCCGTAACAGGATGTAGTGTGAAATTTAACAGTATAAGCACCGCTAGGGTTTTGATGAACACGGATTCTTTTCTCATTGTCAATAACAACCAATAATTATACTCGTTATACTATAAATATTTTTAGAAGTAAAAAAGTTGTTCTGTTCTAATAAATCACTTTTTTTTTGTTGAGGCAATATGTGTTTTCATATCCCTAAATCTTCGATAATGTTTCAATCCAAACATTTCTAAACAAAGTTATTGGACTATACAACCATAGGCTGGTGTTACTATTAAAAAAGTTTAAAACCTTAAATACAGGAATGTATTTGTTTAATTGTAAGACTTTTTTAAGGTGAGAATATGAATCACAATGGATTACCTATTATAGTGGTAACAAGTAATAAATTA
>JAUWCF010000147.1 GCA_030609445.1 Thermoplasmatota archaeon
TGGTAATTTCTCAATATCTTTTAAAGTTTTAATATCATCAGGTTTTACATTTGCAAGCTTGAGTTTCTCATGATAGAACCTATTATTATCATAAACATATCGTGCTAATGCTTTCAATCTATTGAGTTGTAATTTTTTCAATTCACCCAATGGCATCGTTTCGATTTCTTTGTCCCAGAATTCATCTGACATAAAAGCTCCCTCGTTTGCGCCATGAATAAATCATCTGAATATAATGGTTTTGAAAAAAAGAAAGCTATAAATCATATAATATGTTTTACAGGCCAGCATCGAAATTGATGTTTTAGACTGTTTGGAGGGGGAAAAAGAAACATGATACTTGGAATGGATATCGGAGTATTTATTGCATGGATTTTAACCATATTAACAGCTATAGCTTGCGTAATGTATGGAATTTATTATGAATACCTGAAAAAAGATGAAGAGGAAAAAACCCCTGTAAAAAAAGATAAAAAACAAAAAGAGGAGGAGAAGTAAAATGGATGTCGTTTTTTTCGCAATTTTCATGGCAATTTTTGCCGGTATGTTTGCTTTCCTAGGCTATCTTGGTTACAAGAAAACAAAAACAGCTGAGGATTACTATGTTGCTGGTAGAAAGATGGGGCCACTAGTTATAGCGTTTTCTTATGGTGCAACATTCATTAGTGCGGTTGCTTTAATTGGTTTTTCTGGTATTGCATCTATCTATGGTCATTCCATTTTATGGCTTGCATTTCTCAACATTTTTGTTGGAATTCTTATAGCGTTTATTTTTTATGGATTCAGAACAAGAAAAATGGGACTTTCACTTAAAGCTGTGACATTACCTGAAATGCTAGGAAATAGGTTTAATTCAACCAGACTTCAGGCAGTTTCAGGTTTGATAATCGCCATTTTTATGATTGCATATGCTTCAGCAGTTTTTTTAGCAATAGCCTCTCTTTTCCAAGTAGCATTTGGAGTTTCATATGAGCTTTGTGTAATAATATTTACAGTTGTTGTCGGAATATATCTTGTTGTAGGTGGTCTGTACGCAGTAATGTGGACCCATGCAATTCAAGGCGTACTAATGCTTGCGGGCATGTTAATTTTGACTATTGGAATATATAGTATGCTTGGAGGTGTAGGACCTGCTCATGAAGCTGCTGCTGCGCTCACCCCTGAAATTCTTGAAGGCATAGGAAGTCCAGCCGCAACCCAAGCACCTAATGGTTTAACCTCAATGCCTCCAGCATTATCGCCACCATTCATGATGATATTGACACTCATTTTTGGTGTTGGTATTGGTGTTCTTGCGCAACCTCAGCTTATCGTGAGATATCTTTCAGCAAAAAGTGAAAAAGCACTTCGACGTGCGATACCATATGGTGGAGTATTTATCCTTTTGATGACCTTTACTGCATTTAGTATAGGTCCATTATGTAATGTATTGATGGCAAATGCTCCTACTTATAACGCTGCATTAACTGGACCATTAATGTACCCTGGAACTCCAGATAAAGTATTGCCGCTTGTGGTCTCGGAGTTTTTCCCACCATGGTTTGTATTCTTCTTCTTATTTGCAATATTATGTGCTGCAATGTCGACTGCAAGTGCCTTATTCCATACTGCAGGTACATCAATCGGAAGAGATGTCTTTGAGAAAGGAATAATGAAAGGAATTACTCAAGAGAAATCCATAAAGATAACACGAATTGCTACAATAGGAATCGTAATAGCAACATTGATTATTACTTTAAATCCGTTGGATGTAGTTGCGATTATGTGTGCCTTTTTCTTTGGGCTGATGGCATGTACTTTTCTTGCACCATATACTTTCATGATTTATTGGAAAAAGACAAGCAGAATGGGAGCATGGGCAGGAATGCTTGGAGGATTTACATTTACGATGCTTTGGTATGCATTAGTCTATTTCAAAACAGCACCACAGATAATAGGGTCATCATTAATCAATGACTATGTATGGAATATGCTCGATCCACTTTTCATTGGAGTACCATTGTCATTTCTTTTAACATATATTTTTAGTGCAATAGTAAAACAAGATAAAGAAGAGCAAAAACTTGTAAAAAAAGCATTTGAAAACATATAGAAGGATAATTGGAGTATCTGTTAATATTCAAAAAGTATTCTCCAGGAGCATAATTTATGGATGTCATTATACTTGGCGCAGGCATGATGGGTCGTGCCATCACATATGATTTATGTAACTATTCAAATTTTGACCGTATTGCCCTTGCAGATAATGATAGTCAAACTATGGATTCTGCACAATCTTTTCTCAAAGGAAAAACTGTCAATTTTGCAAGTATCAACGTTGAAGATGCAGATGACGTAAAGAAACATTTCCAACATGCTAATGTCGCCATCTCCGCAGTTCCATACAGATTCAACTATGAACTGACAAAAATGGCAGTTGAAACAAAAACACATTTCCTTGATCTCGGAGGAAACAATGATATTGTCAATAAACAGCGAAGTCTTTCTTCTGAGGCAAAGAAAAACGGTGTAACAATTATTCCTGATTGTTGACTAGCTCCAGGGATGGCATCAGTTATTACGCGAGATATTGTTGAAGAAATGGATTCCGTCGATTATGTAAAATTAAGAGTTGGAGGGTTACCTCTTAATCCAAAACCACCGCTTAATTATCAAATTGTATTTTCGCCCTATGGCCTTATCAATGAATACGTTGAAGATGCAATAGTACTTGATCATGGAGAGATAATAGAAAAGCAATCTATGACTGAACTTGAAACAATCAAGTTCTCAAAGCCTTTTGATGAGATGGAAGCATTTCTCACTTCAGGTGGCTGTTCCACACTCCCATACACATATAGGAGTAAGATAGACTATCTTGATTATAAAACGATCCGATATCCTGGTCACTGTAGTAAATTCAAAACATTATTAGACCTTGGATTTGCTGATGAAACGAAGGTACCAGTTGGAGACATTCAAGTTGTTCCTAGGGAGTTATTAGCATCACTGTTGTTGGAGAAGTTACCGATAAATGAAAAAGATGTTGTTTTAATAAAGGTTCTTAGCAGAGGGCTGAAGAACGGGAAAAATCTCTCTTTGGAATATACAGTAATAGATTATTATGATGAGAAAAATGGGATTACGGCAATGATGCGTACCACAGCATATCCCATTTCAATTACTGCTCAGATGATAGAACGTAATATGATTAAGGAAAGAGGTGTCTTTTGTTCTGAAGAGATTGTTCCTCCGAAACCTTTTTTTGAAGAGCTTAAAAAACGCAATATTATTATAAATAGAAGGATAGAATATGAGTAGAGCCT
>JAUWCF010000085.1 GCA_030609445.1 Thermoplasmatota archaeon
CTTTTGAAATGAATGGATCATAACCAATGACATTCATGCCAAATGCTTGGGCAAATTTACCTGTTAGTCTTCCAATATTGCCACAACCAACAAGACCAAGTGTTTTGCCACCAAGCTCGTTGCCTTTGAGTTGTTTCTTTATCCATTCTCCTTTTTTCATTGTCATATCTGCTTTTGAAAGATGTCGCGACAATGCCAGCATGTGACCAATTGCTAATTCTGCCACACTTGCTGTAGATCCAGTAGGGGCATTCACGACAGGAATACCATGTTTTGCCGCAGTTTCAATATCGACATTATCAACACCAATTCCTGCTCTGCCGATAACTTTTAAACTTCCACTAGCACCAGCCTCTACTACCTCTTTGACTGCTTTTGTTCTCCCCCGCACCATTAACGCATCATAGGCCGATATTTCTTTAAGTAGCGTCTCACCGTCCATCTCATCAAATGTTACATCATGACCTGCATCCTTCAAAAGCTCTATTGCCTCATTTGCCATTTTATCAGTAATAAGTATTTTCATAGATAGACCTCAATGTGGGTATATAAAACCACATAAAAACGTTTACGCCACTCTAAAATAGAGTTATCGAAAATCTACACCAGGATATTCAGATTTATCCCCAAGATCTTCCTCAATTCTTATAAGTTGGTTATATTTGGCATTTCTATCGCTTCTCGCAGGAGCACCTGTTTTTATCTGACCTGCACTTGTTCCAACGACAAGATCAGCAATGAAACTATCTTCTGTCTCTCCGCTTCGATGACTCACTACTGCAGTCCACCCTTCATCTTGTGCCATTTTTATTGCATTAAGAGTCTCAGTTACCGAACCAATCTGATTCAGTTTAATAAGTACAGAGTTTGCAGCAGCAAGCTCAATTCCCTTCTGAATTCTTTTTGTATTAGTGACAAATAAATCATCACCAACAATCTGAATCTTATTCCCAAGTTTTTTAACCATCTCAATCCAAGAATCCCAATCATCTTCAGCAAGACCATCTTCAATACTAACTATTGGATATCTCTTACAAAGATCCACATAGAAATCAACCATCTCTCCTCCAGAAAATGATTTTTTTCCAATCTTATATGTCCCATCATAAAAAAACTCACTTGAAGCAGGATCTAACGCAATGTTCATCTTGCCTTCATACCCAGCATTTTTAACCGCAGTAAGCATCAATTCTAACCGTTCATTGACATCAGTAATTTGTGCAGGGGCAAAACCGCCTTCATCTCCAATAAGTGTTCCTCCAGCACCAAACTTTTTCTTAAGAAGTTTTGCAAGATGATGATATGATTCAGAAATCATTTGAATGCCCTCAGTAAAGCTTTTTGCACCTGTCGGCATCAACATATGTTCCTGGATGGAGTTTTCTTGTCCGGCATGTTTACCACCGTTGATGACGTTACACATGGGAACAGGTAGTTTATACGGGATCACGCCAAAAAGCTCACCGATATATAAATAGAGAGGAATATTTTTTGCAGCAGCTCCAGCTTTTGTAACAGCCATAGAGACAGGAAGAATTGCATTTGCACCGAATTTATCTTTATTTTCTGTACCATCTAACTTAAGCATAACATTGTCAATTGCTTCTTGCTGCCAGCAGTCAATTCCAACAATTTTAGGAGCGATCTTTTTATTTACATTCTCCACAGCTTTTAACGTTCCCTTCCCGAAATATCTTTTTTCATCGCCATCCCTTAACTCCAACGCTTCATGTTGACCAGCGCTCGCTCCACTAGGCGTCATCGCCCTAAAAACTCCATGTTCAGTTACAACATCTACCTCCACAGTTGGGTTTCCTCTTGAATCTAGAACCTCTCGTGCTTTTATCTTGATGATTTCAGACATATAACATTCTCCACAAAACAGACATGATTTCACATCATAAAATTGTTTTTACTCATAGCTGCAATACCCGTTCAACGTTTGATTCCAGTTGATATGACACAATCAATTACCTCATGCTTCATCGATTTTTTCATAGACAAGGACAAGACGGCGGCAACTAAAACGAGAAGAAGCAATTCGTCTTGCTAAATACAATTGGAAATGGCACTCTTTTGCAATATGATTTACCTCATCCATTGAAGTTGCATGAATAGGAAGATTTCTATAAAAAAAAGGTTGAACAACATGATGATACCAAAAGTTAAAAATATTTTTTTTATTTCGAATCTCTGCGATAAGAAACTCGTCGGTAACGCGCATTAGTTCTTCAATTGCACACTTGAAATCGTCACTATGAATATGATGCAACACATCAATACATATTGTTACATCAAAAGTTTTGTCATCAAAAGGAATGTTCAATAAATCTGCTTGGATAAATGATATTTTTTTGTTTTGCTTTACTTTTTCTTGAGCAGCATCAACAATTTCTTTTAAAAAATCAACACCAACAATTTGTTTAAACTGTGGAAACTTTTTCCCTAATTCAAGGGTGAAATTTCCTGTACCACATCCCACATCCATAAGTTTTATTAATTTAGAATGATGTTTCGTGATACCTCCTAAAATAGAAAGGCATAAATCAAATATCTTCTGCTGTTTGAGACTACTTTTTGCGGTTTTAAAATATCTGTTTTTAGTACGGGGCTCATCTTTAAAATAAGTTTTAACTGAGCCATAATGTAAATTTTTATCAGTATCCAGTGAAGAAGTTTGAAAATCTTTCACAGTACCACATATCATTATCATTCTTTATATTTTACATCTCTTCTCAACAACTATTGAACGAAAGCAGACACCCCCTACAGAAACACTTAAGAAGATACAATAGTTGTTTTTCCGTGGAGGTAGAATTATATGATAGATATGAACATTATGAGCATAGTAATAATAATTGTAATATTTTTGTTGATGCTGCTATCTTCATCAATAAAAATAATGGCAGAATACCAAAGAATCGTTATATTTCGATTAGGACGGCTCCTTGGGATAAAAGGTCCTGGTCTTGTCTTTGTAGTCCCGATAATTGATAAAATAATAAAACTTGATTTGAGAACACGTGTAATAGATGTACCAAAACAGAGAGTAATCACCAAAGATAACGTAACAGTTGATGTTGACGCAGTTGTCTACTATAGAATAACAGACCCCGAAAAAGCAGTTGTTGAAGTACAACGATATGAAGTTGCGACAAGCTTACTAGCCCAGACAACACTTAGAGATATCTTAGGAACACAAAGCCTCGACGATCTCTTATCCAAAAGAGAGCAACTCAATAAGAGCCTACAAACAATCATAGATCAAGGAACAGACCCATGGGGTATCAAAGTATCTGCAGTAACAATTAGAGATGTGGCCCTTCCTGACGAAATGATGAGAGCCATCGCAAAACAAGCTGAAGCAGAACGAGAGAAACGAGCTAGAATAATTATTGCAGATGGAGAATTTCAGGCATCAAAGAAGATGACTGATGCTGCGAAACTCTATGAAAAAACACCAACTGCATTGCGACTCCGTGAGCTGCAGACACTAACAGAAATTGCAAGAGAGAAAAACCTCATCATCGTTCCAGTTGGAGAGATGGGGACCGTGGCAGGTATTGCAAAAGCAGTGAACAAAAAAGTAGAGAAATGATGTTAAAACCATTTCTTATTTTTTTATTTTTTATTCTTTTATTATCGGCTAGCATATCTGCTCAAAACACATCAGTACTTCTTGTCGAAATAACTGACACGATTGATCAATCCACCGTTGAAACGCTTTCAGAAAGCATGAGAGAAGCAGAAAGACGAAACGTACAAGCAATCATCCTCCTTCTTGACACACCTGGGGGCGGACTCGCACAGACATTTGAAATCGCAGACATGATCCATGACAGTAAAATCCCTGTTGTTGGATATGTGTATCCAAGTGGGTCACCAGCATGGTCAGCAGGCACATTTATTTTGATGAGCACACACATCGCAGCAATGGCAGATCACACAATTATCGGCTCTTGCCAACCAGTGCAGGTAGGAATAGATGGAACAAAACTAATTAATGATTCAAAAACAATCAATGCTCTTGTTGAATGGATTTCAGAACGAGCAAACATGTACGGACGAAACGAGACACTTGCAAAAGAATTCATCACCAAAAATCAGAATGTGAATGCAACAGAAGCAAAAAATCTAGGAGCAGTAGAATTTGTTTCCGCATCAATTGATCAACTCCTCATAGATCTCGATGGCACAAACATTACCACATCCTCGGGGAATATAACGCTGCAGACAAAAAACGCAGAACAGATACATTATTTTCCCTCTTTTAAGATACAGATTCTCAAAATAATATCAAATCCAATACTAACCTCACTTCTCTTAATGCTTGGAATTTTTGCGTTAATCTTCGGCATCTCATCACCAGGATACGGAGCAGAAGTATTTGGCGTGATCGCTATTCTGCTCGCACTCATCGGTTCAGGATTTGCGCTCTCAACGTTAAGCATAATCTTTATAATAATCGGATGCCTACTGCTCATCATAGAAATATTTGTCACACCTGGCTTTGGTATCATAGGCATAGGTGGAATGATCTGTTTGATAATCGGATCGATATTTCTCATACCCAGCTACCCAACAAGGGAATGGCTGATATCAAGTGATTATATGATAGACGCATTAGTCGTTTCATTAGTGGTTATCGCACTATTCGCAATATTCTTTGCATTTCTCTTGTATAAGATACTGCAGATCAGACAAAAGAAGACGGTAATTGGCACATTCATTGGAGAAAAAGCAAAAACAATTGATAGGATAACACCTGATAGCCCAGGATATGTCCGGTTTAAAGGCGAATACTGGCAGGCACGATCAGACAATATAATTGAACCGAATAAAAAAGTAATTATCGTCGGTAAAGATGAGACAATCCTTATTGTAAAACCAAAAGATATGGCGAGCAAACATTAATCAACCACTTCTTTCTTTGGGGTCTGATTTTGATGAATAACGGTATACAATGTCAGTTTCTCGGCGGATGCAGCGAAGTAGGCAGCCTTGCAATGGTGCTAGAAGTTGACGGACTTCGTCTTCTTTTTGAATATGGCATGACTCCAAGTAAACCACCCACATATCCTCTTCCACCGCCTCCTGTTGATTTGACCCTTCTTACCCATTCGCATCTTGATCATTCAGGGATGATCCCTTGGTTATGCGCTCATTCTGACCATAGGATTCTTACGACAAAATTAACAAGCGAAGTAAGCGGCTTGTTACACAAAGATTCTGTAAAAATCGCAAAATCAGAAGGATACGCCGCCCCTTATACTAATAACGATATACGAGAGGCAAATCACAGCTATATCCCAGTAGAGCCATTACAAAAAAGAAATATTGGAGATGACTGTGAAATTAGGTTCCACTCAGCAGGACATATCCCTGGATCACTTATGTTTGAACTTGTCGGAGAAAAAAAGATTTTGTTTACTGGCGATATCAATGTTAT
>JAUWCF010000091.1 GCA_030609445.1 Thermoplasmatota archaeon
CAGACAGCATAAAAACAGTTTCAGCCAGTATACAAATAGAAGATATAATAAACAATATTTTATTAACTTATATGTGGTGGTATCGTGCTTGTTGATGAAACCATGACGGAAAATGTAGTCACAATAGAAAATGACAGAACAGTTTTGGATGCATGTAACGTATATAATGATAATAAAATAGGTTGCCTCATCGTTACAAAAGACGGTCATCTGGATGGAATTGTTACAGAAAGGGACATTATCCATAGGGTTATCTCTAATGAAAAAGATCCAAGGGCAACAAAGATCGAAGAGATTATGACAAGAGATATCAAATCCATTCTTCCAACAGCAGAAGTAAAAGAGGCAGCTGAGATAATGAGTGAAAATAACATTAAAAAACTTCCTGTTGTTTCAGATAGTGGAGATGTCGTTGGCGTCATTACTGATACAGATATCGCAAATATGATTCCAAATTTCTTGAAGATACTTGCTGAGAGCGGAGATGACCAGTCTTTCAAAGATGCAGCAAGCAGATTCCACAAGGCCACTATTCTAAATACTGAACATGAATAATACCTGTTTGTTGATGAAGTATGGATGAGACGCTAAAAAAAAGACTATTAGATAAACTCAATAATATAGATCTAAAGAAGTTATCAGATTTACATGTAGTGCTACTTCCTGATTTTTTTGTTGATCATTTTTTATATTTTGATGAATTTGAAGAATCAACTGATAAAATAAAAAATATATACTTGCAGGGTGGTGGGAATCTTCCTGGTGTAAAACAAAGAATCCACCAAGGAGGTAATGCTGCCAATACAGCCCTTGCTCTGGCCCGGCTTGGTGTGAAATCACATTTAATCTGCAGAACAGATAGACTTGGATTACATTTGCTCAAATATTTTTTAGGAAAAGAAGGCGTTGATCTCTCAGGTGTTAAATCAGATGGAAAACTTGCAATAACAACGGCAATGGAGTTTGGCAAAGAGCATAGTAATGTTATGCTTGGGGATACTGGATCAGTATCAGATTTTTCTTTCAACTGTTTGGATGATGACGATCTTGAACGTATTTCAAATTCAGACATGGTCTGTGTGCTAAATTGGAATCTCAATAATTATGGTACAAAGTTTGCCTATGATGTTTTTCAATTTGCAAAAAAACATAACGTTAAAACATTTTTTGACTCTGGAGATCCATCACCCAAAAAAAAGGATATTCCAGATCTTTTGAACAATGTTTTAACAGGAGAACATCTTGATATTTTTGGGTTAAATGAAAATGAATTACGATATTACTCAAGTGCTGATGTCAAAACTGAGGAAGAAATAGTAAACGCTGCAGTATTATTAAAGAAAAAGATACCTGCAAGAATAGATATTCACACCTCCCATTTCTCCTGTACGGTTGATAAAGAATGCAATATTGTTCCAAGTGTATCAGTATCAAAAATCTATAGGGGAACTGGAGCTGGAGATGCATGGAATGCAGGCAACATTTTTACTGAGCTTTTAGATTTTCAGCCGGATGAACGATTACTTTTTTCAAATTGTTTTGCTGCACAATATATTTCTTCGCCAGAGCCAGTTCATGCAACATTACCCAAAGTCATTGTTTTTCTTTCAAAGCGGTAGAAAAATTATTACATTTCATTAGATTTTGCCATACAAATTAATTATAATCGTATATTTATAGAATTGGTTTTAATTCTATAACAAAATTTATATACTCTTCTTTAATATATTTCCTTAAGAATGGGGGAGTCAAATTTTTAAAAAATCTCTCCTCACCACCTTCGATCTTCCCCATTCTCTCCTTATAACCGCTAACCAAATAATATTGCCTCAGCTTTTTTAGAAACAACATCTCTATACTTTTCATCAGTAATAATCATAACAATCCAATCAGGAGTGACCCTTGACCGAATAGCCTCTGCAATGGGCGTGAATTCATCAAGTGTTTTTACTTCATCTCTGTCGACAACAAAAATATCTGTTTTATGCAGACGAGGTTCAGCTATAAGCAGCTCAGGACGCGGTACATCAATAATTAGATGTCCATGAGGAATATCAAAAGCATCCTCTAACTCTTGTTCCTTTTGTCTTCTATAAGCTGCATTTTCCAAACCTCTGATCTCATCTAAAGCCTGCTTATCCAAGTCATGAACCGATGCTGAATATGCTTGTTTAAAAAGTATTCGATATTTCAACCGTGTAACAATCTCCTGTTGAAGCATCCCCATCTTCTTTAATGAACTCACAATCTCTGCATCAGTCATCCGAAAAAACTCAAACGGTTCAAGATCAGGAATAGCTTCAATTGCTTTGGAAAGCATCAACTCCGCAATCCGTACAGTTTTATGAAAATAGACAGAAGAATACATAAGACCGCGAGCCATAAGAATATTTTCTACAACACCCACACCTTTTCTTTTAATGGCTAAAGTATCCTCATGAATCACAAGTGTCTGCAGCAGCCGTTCGATATCAATCATACCATACGAAACACCAGTATAATACGCATCACGAATAAGATAATCCAACTGATCAACATCAATTGTGCTATTCAAAATTTGACTTAGATACAATTTCTTATATGTTTTTCCCCGGATGATATTAATAATTTCTTTTTTGTCAATATCGTTATTTGAAAGTATTTGATGTACACTTTCAGATTGGATAAAATCTTTTTCATTTGATTCAAAAATTTCATATTCCCCAAAGATAAGTTCTTCTGTTAAATCAACATGATCAACACCAAACTTTTCCAAGAGGAGAGATTCAAGAGTGTGAGAAAAAGGCCCATGACCAATATCATGAAGAAGGGCAGCACAAGCTACAACATCCCGTTTGTCATCTTCAATATTTAATGTTTCTGATATCTGAGAAGCTATATGATATGCACCAAGAGAATGTTCAAGTCTAGTGTGATGTGCACCTGGAAAAACTAAATGGGCAAAACCCAGTTGTTTAATGTTATACAGACGCTGTACCTCTGGGCTTTCTAATAATTCAGCAATAGAGTCTTTAAGCTTTATGTTTCCATGAATTGGGTCTCGTACTACTTTATCGCTTTCATCCATTCTGTAAGTAGAATATGAAAAAAGAGTTGATATAGTTTTTTTAAACTGACGATGTCAGCTCATAAGCAACATTTAAAAGAAGTTGTATAATTATATACCTCAGCTCGTTAAATCGTATATTGAGGGAATAACTTTTTCAATGAGAGGATAAAAATGAACAAACCAATATTATTTTCGTTAGAACAATGCGTGAAATGCGTGCAGACAAAAGAGCTTATGACAGATAGAGATGATGTAGAAATCGTAACATTTCCACATGACATTAATGAATGGAGCGACGAGGAACTCGAGCAGGCAAAAGCTCACGATGTCTTTGATGACCTCCAAAAAACAGCACCTATCTTATGGATTGATGGAGAAAAAAAGATTGGATACCTGCGAATTAGAAAATGGCTGCAGGATACTCAATAATCAACCTAGTTCTTCTTCAAAATCTTTTAATGTTTTTTTCATCTGTTTGTACCACTCATCAATACATGACTCCATCTCTTTTTTCACCTGTTTAGGATTATTACATGAATATAAGTGATAGTATCCACCAGATTCAATTGTTTTTGTTTTTTTCATACATAACCCGCATGAAGTCAATTTCTGCAGCGAACGATATACCGTACTTCGCTCTTTATTCATTTTGTTTGCAAGAGCATCTGCTCTTGCTTCACCTATTGTTTTAAGGGTTTTATAGATGTTAAAATCTAATTTGTTAAGCTCAAAGACGCATTGTAACACGTCTCTGCAGCTAATGTTTTCATATTCTCGTATAAATTTCATTGATAGCAGATGAATGAATTTATTGTTTATAATGGTTGTGCACATTTTTTGCACAAACGTTATATACTATGATGTCTATTATAAAAACACAATGAATGAACTTGAAGAACTTAGAAAGAAAAAACTTGAACAATTACAAAAACAATATATGAACGGAGGAAAAAATATGGAAGGAAATATGCCAAACACACCACTAAATGTAACAGATGCAGATATAGATGAACACATAAAAAAATATCAAACAATAGTTATAGACTGCTGGGCACCATGGTGCGGCCCCTGCCGAATGGTAGGACCAGTCATTGAATATCTTGCGAAAGAAATGCAGGGGAAAATTGTTTTTGGAAAACTTAATGTCGATGAAAATCCTCAAACTTCATCAAAACATCAAATAATGAGCATACCAACTCTACTTGTGTTTAAAGACGGAAATCTAGTTGATAGATTAATAGGTGCATTACCAAAAGACATGCTCAAACAAAAACTTGAGGCTTATTAATAATTGAAAACAAAATATGTAGGTACCTATGACACGGAAACGTTCAAGACCAATTCAAAAATCAAACAAAAAATCAAAGAAGAAAGAAATAATAATCGGAATGATTCTTGTATTTGTTATTATATCAATTTCCATTGCAGGTATCTATGCCAATCAACCAAAAAAATCGAATGATAAAATTTGGGGTAATGCTCCGGATTTTACCTTATCGACAATTGATGATGAAACTTTTACACTATCTGATAATTATGGAAAAATAATACTCATTGATCTTATGGCTGCCTGGTGTACTTGGTGTCTCCCCCAAATGGAGGAATTGGAAGCAGTTTCAGAAGAAAAAGGAAATGAAATTGTAATCATATCAGTTGGTGTCGATCAAAGGGAATCATTTAATGATATTCAAGATACATTTGGGAAGTATACAGACAAATGGACATTTGTACTTGACAATAATGATGAAAATGTTGCAACTAACTATGATGTTAATGGTATTCCCAGATTAGTTTTTATCAATAAAGAAGGCGATGTTGCATTTTCCCATGAAGGATTGATAAGTAAAGAAGATATCATTAATGAAATTAATAACATCAAATAAAATATCGATATATTTAATATAGATATCTTAATTACTAATGAATCTGGAAGCAAAATTATAAGGAGAATAAATATGAAGCAAACATTAAAAACGGTTTTATATGGATTATTTTTATTCAGTATTTTAAGTAT
>JAUWCF010000041.1 GCA_030609445.1 Thermoplasmatota archaeon
CAACGGAAAGATCGTCGACAAACTTTACATGATATCGCACGTTTGTAAAATTTTTTTCCAAAAGGAGTTTATCAAGTTTTTCTCTGATTTTATTAACCACCTGTTCTTTATCTGCATCTGTTATCACTGCCAAAAACTCAAACGATTTTTTATCCTTAACAACAATTTGAAACTTTTCAAGGCCTTTTACATAAAATTCTACAATAACAATCGGATGAATAAAATCCAGTTTTCCTTCATTATTTTCAAGCCAAAGCATAGCTTCACTTCGTCCGATGATGTTATCAACAAGAGTAAACGGCATTTTCCCGCAAGCATCGATCTTTTCTTCAAAAAAATCATTTATTTTATATCGAATCAGAGGCTGTGTTTTATTATAAAGATTTGTAATAAGAGCATGATCTCTTCTTAGTTCTACAAGAACAATATCATCCATAAGATAAATACCATCATACCTATTCTTTCCAGCACCCATCACAGGACATTCAGCAAGCCCATAAAGATTTGCCATGGAGACACCAAAGACTCTTTCAATGTATTTCTTATCTTTTGAAACAATGCCTTCTCCACAGTTAACAATAACGTCTGGATGTATTTTTAAGCGTCCTTTCTCTTGTTCTTCTGCAAGAATCTTAAGCCCTGTAAAATATCCCCCTAAAATATTAGGCTGAAACACATTCAACTTCTTAACATGAAGCGCTAAAGGCTTGGTGATGTCAAGTATACACGAGTCAACAAAAAATCTTGAAAGACCAATACCTAACCAGGCGTTAAAGCTGACACCAAGAAAATGTCCACCTGCTGCACCAAAAAAGACAGATTTATTTTTTTTAACTTTAAAATCAAACACTCTTGTAATATACGAAAAAAAGCTATCCCAATCTTTCTTGCTGTAGACAAAAACTCCAATCTTTCCAGAGGAACCAGACGTATGCACAACATGATACTTATTTAGATACAACTCGTTTGGATCTTCACTCTTCTCAAGAAAATCTAAGATACTTTGTTTATCAATATCTTGTGTTGTAATGACATCATCAAAATTATCCATAATAACGTCTTTATCAACAACGGGCAGATCATCGATTTTAATAACATCCAGATCTTTTTCAGAAATACCTTTAGAACGATAGAGATCATGATAAAATGAAGAATTTTTATAAGCAAACTTAATCATTTTACGGAATTTTTTCTCCTGTAGACATAATATTTTCTCCCGTGATCTTTTCTCGCTAACTCGCGCTTGCATATAACTCTTAACGATTGTAAAACTACTCATTCTATCATCTACTTAACTGTTAAGAAACCAAAGATTTCTTTAAATAGGGTTTCTTGTTTAGAAACAAAAAGACAGATTTATATATTACGAGATAATCAATAAAAACAATTCAAAAGGAATTCCAATGACAACAAATCAGTTCATAAATCCTGTATTTCTCCTTAGCATCGCAAAAAGTTATCTTTCCGATGTGGAGAGAATACAACATATTAACGACAAACAGCTGAAACAATATCAAGATAAAGCACTGAAAAGGATGGTGAAGTATGCATACACTATCCCAATATACTATGAGAAATACAAAGAAGCAGGCATTCATCCAAACGACATCAAAGGAATAGATGACATCGGAAAACTTCCATTCATCACCAAAGATGACCTACGAGAAAACTACCCCGATAGAATCATACCAAAAGGATTTGATAAAGAACATAACTTTCTTTTATCAACTTCTGGATCGACAGGAAAACCTGTGTTTATATATGTTGATGCATTCTCTGCGATAAAAAGCCTCATCGCCTTTGTACGAAGCCTTAAAACATATGGAGGAAATTGGCAGAAAACAAAAATCATGATGGTTATTGATAATGCTCCAGGAAGTCTTGAACATACGGTTTTTGGTCAAAGCACTCTGCCGTTTCTTAGTAAGTTCATGTCATTGAAAAATTTAAAATATATTGATATTACAGAAAAGCCTGAGACAATAATTAAAGAAATGGATGAGTTTCAGCCAAAATTTCTTGGCTCTGATCCGAACATGCTAAGAAAACTAGCGTTTTTGAAAAACAATAGATATGGAAAAAGCATCAAGCTATCTTGTATTGTATCTGGAGGTGCGATGCTGGATAACTACACAAGGACATATGTAGAAAACAGCTTTAATGCAAAAATTTTGGATATATATGGTACAACCGAAGCAGGACCTCTTGCATTTCAATGCAGTAAAGAAAAATATTACCACGTTCATTCTGATTTTGTCTATCTTGAGTTTTTAGATGACGAAAACAAGCCAGTCCCACCAGATACACCAGGCCATCTCGTTGTAACAAAACTCTATGGAAAAGGCACACCAATAATCAGATACAGAGGTATAGAAGACTTAGTTACACCAACGACAAAGAAAACATGTTGTACAATATCTTCTCAAATCATTAAACAAATTGAAGGAAGATCTACGGACCTCATCATTTTACCGAATAAAAAACTGTTATCACCACTTACAGTTACGGGCATTCCTGCAAAAATTATGGATGAATTTAAAACATATAAAATAAAACAGTTTCAGATCATTCAACAAAAAATTGATGAAATTGAGATACTCATTGTGATAGATGAAAAATTAAGAAACAAAGGACCCTCTGTTAAGAGGATACTTGAAGAGTTGAAGAAACGATTTTCTGAAAAGATTGGCCATGGGATCAATATTGTGGTACATGAAGTGGATGAAATACAAAAAGACGAACGGCTGGATCATGTAAAAGTAGTCATTTCAAAGGTGAAACACAAAGTCGATTAAAAACACACATCAATTCTTCAACGTTTTTTTAATAAAAGTAAAGAATCTACAGAACCTAGATATTCTGAACTCACATGATCTTTCACTAAGAAAAGACGTGATACATCAATGGAGTCATTGGATAATCTACCTTGTGTATCACAGACGGTTCGAAAGATAATCTTTGTTGTATCCTGCATGTTTTCTGCCAAATAATTAAGTATTTCTTTTTGCTGTTGTACACCATAAAGTACAAAAATGACATCAAACTTGTTAATTGAATACTTAAGACCATCGGCATGTTCTACCGTTATTTGACGTTCTAAATTAAGGTTTTTAAAAAAATACGATGCTTCATGGACCGCTCTACTGTCAATATCTATTGTGGTGATTTCTGCTTTTGTTTTCATTGCAATAAGAGCAGTTGTTGCAGGAAGAGATCCACATCCTATGACAAGAATACGATCTTTTGATGATATCTTTGCCATACAGATTTCTTTTTCAACTATATCATCATATAATTTGATGTAATTACTAGATATAACATCAAATTTAAGACCGATTTTTTCTAAAACTACAAAAAAGATATCCCAAAAAAATTTTAAAGCATCAGTTCGAAATTTTGTTCCGATCTGCCTATAAAAAATGTATATGAATAATGAAAAAAATCCTTCAGTTATTCTTCTTAACATAATTTTGTGTCCTGCATTAAATATGCCATATATCTTTAAATTTTGGCATTAATCAAACAAGGTTTTCTTCTTGTAACCACCTTTGAACTTGTTTCATTCCTTTTTTATAATCAATTTTTGGCGTATATCCTAAGATTTTTTCTGCTTTCTCTATAGATATTTCTTTTTTGTTTGTAAATATTTGAACCGCTGTAGGTGTAAGAAGCGGCGTAAATCTAGTAAGCTTATAGAGAATCATCAGGAATCTACTGAGAATATACGCTGTTGTCTTTGACATATTTTTTTTAATCTGTTTTTTTCCAGCGATCTCTGCAAGATCATTTAAATATTGTCTCCATGTAACAAAATGATCCCCGTCGGTTATGTCAAATGTTTCTCCAATAGCACTGTGTTTTTTCATAACGGCAAAAAGCGCATCAATAAGATTGTCAATATACGTATGATGAAAAATACCAGATCCATTCTCTATCAACGATATCCGATTTTTTTGAATCGCTTGAAGCGGTCGTAACACCCATGTTGCAGCACCTGGCCCATAGACATTACCCGGACGGATAATTACAACCGGGAAGTTTTCCTGCTTGTATTTATCTAGTAAGTATTGCTCCGCTTGATATTTTGATCTGGAATAGTATCCAGATTGATTGTTTGATTCATAATGACTATGGCTAAGATAAATGAAACATTTCGTATTTTTACAGAGTTCAACGATATTTTTTGTCCCTTCAACATTCACCGTATTAAACATGTTTTTTGATCCGAAATCTTTAACAAGTGCAGCACAATGAAAAACAACATCGCAATCACACTCGATGTTTTCTAAACTAGAAGCATCTGCAATATCAGCAGTAATATACTCCACACGATCTCCAAGTGATTCAGGCTTACGTATATGAATAATGGATTTAACTTGATGGCCCTCTTCAACAAGTCGTTTTGTCAACGCATTTCCAATAAAACCTGCTGCACCTGTTACCAAACACTTCATGTTTTCTCCATAAATTCATACCTTTTTCTCAGCGAACGCTGCGCGATAAGAGAAATACCAATTGACACAATAAATATTATGAGGGAAAGCATAAGTGAATACGTCATCCCTGCAATAAAAGCAGAAGCAAGCGTTATTCGCTCTGCAATAAAAAATTCATGAGCGACAAGTGCTTTGTTTCGGTCTATATCTTTTTTTGATGTAAAAATCAAAATATACATACTGCAAAGTACAAGGGCAGCAAATAAAAAGAGAACATAAAACCGATAGGGATATCGTAAAAAGTCGAAATACTTTATTAGAACTACGATCATCGACATATAAATGATGCTGAGAACAAGAGATATATACATTGATTTCTTAATGCCGTATTTCACTGGTATTGTATTGTATCCTCCTTTCTTATCTCCCCACATATCACGTATTGCTCCTACAAGATTGCTGTTTGTATCATGGACAAAAAACAAAATCGACAGTAGCCATATGTAAGGAGGAAATGACTCTATCTGTTGGCCTGTTGAAAAAACTCCAAAAAAATAGGCGGCAATAATAACTGTCCCTCTGTTGATATTACCAAGCATCCCTTGTGATTTTGTAAATTTTGCATAGGTAAATACAAGTACTGCTACAGGAAAAACAAGAAGGACATTATAAAATCCTAGTAGAAATGATAATAAAAAACCTAGTACTGCAAATACACCGCCTATAGCTAATGCTTCGTTTTTATGAATTCGTCCAGAGGGAATTGGTCGATGAGGTTTCTGAATCAAATCAAGTTTTCTATCAAAAAAATCAGTTAAGTAAAGCCCTGCTGTCCACCCCATCATAGGTATACACATAACAAGAACTGCAATCGCCAATGGAGGAAACTCTTTAAAAGCAATGCATGCCCCGGTAAGGCTGACAAGTCCACACCAAATCACCGTATACGGTCTTGATGCTTCAATATGGGCAAATATCTTGTCTTTGAATTTTTTATTGATTTTTGAATTTGTTGTCAATAAAACAACCTCATTACATCTTAGGATAAGAATATTTGGATTTAAATCTTTCATTTCCTCAATGTGACAAATTTTTTAGATTGATTCTATCAGTAAATATTTAATTAATACTTTTAGATATCGTCACTTAAGCATGAAGAATAATAAACAGCCGGTATGTCCATGGACACCAGAGGATGAAAGAGGGCATTTTCCAAGTATTATCGAATGGTGGTGCATGGAAGGATTTTTTAAAACAGTTGAAGACAATAAAAAGTGGAGTTTTAAAACGACATTTACAGAATGGTTCGAAACTAAACCAAAAAATATTGGATCACTTTACAATTTAAGCCTTTTTAATCTGGAAGCAGGGACGCATTTTTTAGAATATACTCGAAATGAATCAAAACAGCTCGAATCAAAAAAAGATTGTTTTGATGTAAAATTCGAAGATTGTTATCTGAAAGGATTATACCCAGATTATGAAATGAATATTAAAAATCGAAAAAAGAACATAGAATTGCAACTAAAGTATCATGCCGAATCGTTACCTTATTGGGTGGCACAGCAAATAACAGGCGGTCATCTTCCAATGGGTCTTGGATCCTATAGATATGGTTTCATTCCAGATGGAAATCTATCTGGAACGATAAGAATTGATGAGAAAAAATATACTGTTGTAGGTAAAGGATATTATGAACATGTTTGGGGTAATTTTTCATACACAAATCCATTTCGAAATCTTTCAGAATATAAAAAAACACTCTCGACCTATGCGAAACTTATTGGACGGCAGATAGGTGGTTCGAAAGTAAAGATTCCGAAATCAATTGCTTTTAGTACAGAAAATAATCCGTTAAGTTTTGACTGGGCGTGGGCATTGCTTGATAACGGATGGAGTATTTTCTATGGAAACGTTCTTTTTTGGATAATTCAAGGTCCTGTACTTGGAACGTTGATTCTCACCAAAGATGGAAAGACATATCACGAGTTTAAAAAAATCAGTTTTCGATATAATAAAACCAGATATGCAAAATGTCATGGTTTTTATTATCCAACAGATCTTGAATTAACAGCAGAAACAAAAAAAGAAAAATTGCATCTGCGATTTAAAATGGAAAATGACGCAGGGGAATATATACGCAGATTTGCTGATGGAAAAATCTACGTAGGTTATTCTATCATTGAGGCACCTGGCGTTGTTGAAGGATCTTACTCTGACGGAAAAGAAAAAATAAAACTTACAGGCATATGCAAAATTGAAATTCAAAGACAAGTCTCAAGATTTGGACATAATATGTTAAAATTGGATTTTCTTTTGCCGCCTAAAGGAGTTGGCATTACAATAGATCTTGATTCCCATTTCTTAGAAAAGAAAATATCAGCTAAAGTGCAACTTGCGCCATCTCCTAAAATAAAATTTAACATAAAAAGAATCGATAGAACAAACATTCATAAAAATATTCAAACAAGTGATTTGAAGGGAAAAGTATAATAGTAAATCGATATCAATTATTTCAGACAATATACGAATAAAGTTTTTCAACAATTATCATATGTAGGTCCTAAGTTCTGGGCCCGTAGGGTAGCTTGGCATCCTTGTACCTTGGGGTGGTATAGACTTGAGTTCAAATCTCAGCGGGCCCACTGGCATTTCTCGGAGAGATTTTTTTAGATTGGTGCCTTTTTTGTCAACAATCTAATATTCAACCATTTTTATAAATTAGCTATCCTCTCGATTATTTTCATCGATCTGAGGGCTTGGTTGAATAGATTGCGTTTTCCAGTTTGTTCTTTGATTGAGTCTGCAACGTGAACGTATTTGTCAACGGTGTCTGATTTTGTATGACCAAGTCGTTTTGCTACTTTTTTCATGTCTTTGGTGTATTCATAGAGATAAGTTGCAAAGGTGTGTCTCATTGTGTAGAGTATGAATGATTTTTCATTGCATACTTTCTTTCCAACGGGTGCTATGTGATCTCGTAGATACCAACCTGTAACTCTTTTTCCATCGGGCATTAG
>JAUWCF010000069.1 GCA_030609445.1 Thermoplasmatota archaeon
ATATTCTTCTCTAGTAAGTGAACTTGCAATGTCTTCAAACTCATGTGCATGGTATTCTGGTCGGTACTGAGCCATCACATTAACCGCAGTATTGGGAAGATTTTTGCTGATCCATTGTAAAACTGGTTTGGAACAACACTCTTTATGATTTGGCAGAACAAGATGTCGTATGATTACATCACCCTGATTAGAGGCTATTTTGTGGTTTCTTTTAACAATAGCAGTGTAGTTTTCTACCTTAGATAATCTTTTTGCACAGTTGTTGTTTCCGTATTTGAAGTCGGTGAGATACAGATCGATTACTCCATTTAGTAGTTTCATGGTTTCTTCTGTGCAGTACATATTTGAATTCCATATCTGAGGTATGTTTTCTTTGCATTCTTTTAAAACTTTGAGGATATAGAAAAGATTTGATGTGGGGTCGCCTCCTACCCAGTTTACGTTTTTTGCTCCTTCTTTTTTTCGGGTAGTAATTATTGTTGAAAGTGTGTTAGGATCAACTGTTAAGCCGCAGATTTGTTGGCTGATATCCCAATTTTGACAAAAAACACAGTGAAATGTGCAGCCTGAGAAAAAAATTGTATATGATGGAACAAGCACATGTTCTTCCCCATGGTGGAGAAATTCAGATGCAATTCTTGGACCTTTTACTCCACAGTCTCCGGAGGTGTTTCTTCTATCAATTCTGCATCTTCTTTCGCAGAAGATGCATTGTTGAAACATACGATTTGCAAGTTCAAGTTTTAGATCGAGAAGTGTTTGAGGTGGTTCTGTAGTAGATATTTTTTGATTATTTAGAGATGCGTCATGTTTTTCCCATAGCTCTTCTGTTGATTCAGCAATGTCAAATGAAACTGGTGTGTATTTACTTTGGAGGTATTGGGATGTTTTGTTTTTTTCCAATATGTCAAAGTATCTGGGGAGAATTGTTTTTTCATCGATCATTTCACGGTGATAATAGATTAATACATAAAAGAATTATTTATAGCTCGACTATCATATAATGGTGTTTTCACCTCCAAAGCACAAGAAACATTATATAAAACATTTTTCATTTCCCAACAGAATAAGACTATGGAAACAAAAAAATACGACTATGTAACAGTAGAAAAAACATGGCAAAAAAAATGGTTTGATGCAAAGATACATATCGCTGAGAAAAAGAAACAAAATAAGTTCTTTATTCACTTTGCGTATCCTGGAGTTTCTGGATATCTTCATGTTGGGCACATGAGAGGTTTTACCTACTGTGATGTCATTGCTCGATATAAAAGAATGATGGGATATGATGTCTTGTTTCCTGCAGGGTTTCATGCATCAGGTATTCCCTCAGTTGGTTTTGCAAAAAAAGTAGAACGAAACGATAAAGAAACAATTGATCTTTTGAAAAAAAATGGATGCACAAATGATTTTATCAAAAAACTAGCTGATCCTTTAGAAGTTGTAAAATATTTCAGTAAAGTATATGTTGATGAGTACTGGAAACGATTTGGTTTTCTCATCGACTACACACGACTCACGAACACAATATCAGCAGGATACAACAAGTTTATTTCATGGCAGTTCCATAAACTCAACGATAAAAAACTGTTGGTACAGAAACCTCATTTCGCTCCATATTGTCCTAATTGTGGACCGGTAGCTGTTGATAAATCGGAAACCGATGTGTTATGCGGTGGTTCTTCTGAGATTTTAGAGTTTACTATCATTAAATTTACCCTGTCTAATGGAACAATACTTCCCGCAGCAACGCTAAGGCCGGAAACCATTTTTGGTGTCACCAACATGTGGGTAAATCCTAATGTTGAGTATCAAAAAATAGAGGTCAACGATGAAATCTGGATTTGTTCAGAAGAATGTGTCAAAAAACTATCCTATCAATTTGGAAACATAAAGAAACTTAATGAGATAGTTCCCGGAAAAAAACTGGTTGGTAAAAAATGTATTGTCCCAGAAATCAACAGAGAAATCCCAATTTTATCTGGAGTTTTTGCAGATCCTAAAATTGCGACAGGAATTGTTATGTCTGTTCCGGCTCATGCACCCTATGACTGGATCGCGCTTGTTGAATCAAAACAACCCATTCAACCTATAACAATTATTGATGTTAAAGGGTTTGAAGATAACCCTGCAAAAGAAGCATGTGAGCAACTAAAAATCACGAGTCAAACCCAGATAGAAAAACTTGATGAGGCAACTGATCTCGTCTACAAAAAAGAGTTTCATACTGGTGCTCTTAATGATAACTGCGGTTCGTATTCAGGTATTAAGATATCTGAAATTAAAGATACTGTAAAAAATGATCTTATCACAGAAAATCTAGCAGCAACACTGCGAGAGTTTTCTGAAGAAGTTATCTGCAGATGTAAGGAAAAAGTAGTCATAAAAAATATCCCGGATCAATGGTTTATTAAATACAGCGATGAAACACTGACTCAAAATTCAAAAGATTATGCTGAAACTATGAACATATACCCGCAGGAATATAAAGATGGGATTCCTAAGATTTTGGATTGGTTTGATGACCGGGCGGTAATTAGAAAAGGATCATGGCTTGGAACAGAGTTTCCATTTAAGAAAGACTGGATCATTGAACCCATCTCTGATTCAACACTCTACCCAGCATACTATATATTCTCAAAATATGTAAATGAAGAGAAAATCTCTGCAGAGGAAATGACTGAAGAGTTCTTCGATTATATATTCTTAGGAACGGGAACGCCAGAAAGCGATGTCTGGAGGCAGATAAAATCAGATTTTGACTATTGGTACCCTGTAGATATAAATCTTGGGGGAAAAGAACACAAAACAGTTCACTTCCCGGTCTATATTATGAATCATGTAGCAGTGATGCCTGAAGATAAATGCCCAAGAGGTCTTTTTGTCCACTGGTGGGTTACTCAAAAGGGTAAAGAAAAAATCAGTAAATCAAAAGGTGGCGCAGAACCTATCTTGGAAGCTGCAACAACGTATGGTGTCGATGCGATGCGTCTGTACTACACACATGTTGGTTCTCCATTCGTTGATATTGAGTGGGACCCTGAGATAGTTGCCAAATATAAAAAAAGAATTGCAAATATCTACAAGATAATTCTAGAGTTGTCGGAAAAAAAAGAACAAACAAATATGCATCTTGACAACTGGCTGATAAGTATTCTTAACAGACGCATTAAAAAAATTGTTGACGCATTTGAAAACTTTGACTTGCGTGTTGTTTCTAATGAGATATTCTTTGAATGCCAGCGAGATATTCAATGGTATTTGAAAAGAGGCGGCGGTGATAAAACACTAATTAACAAGTTTGTAAAAATCTGGATAACATTATTAACTCCTGTAACTCCGCATCTTGCAGAAGAATTATGGCAGATTCTTGGTAAAACTGCTTTTGTTTCAAATGAACCCTATCCAAAGTTTAACTCTGAAGAAATACATGAACGAGATGAGATTGGTGAATATCTTCTTTCAGAAATCATTGATGATACAAGTGAAATCCTTAAAGTGACAAAGATTTCACCGAAAAAAATATGTATTTATGTTGCGCCAGCATGGAAACAGGATATTTTTAGAAAAGCAATAGAGCTTCATATGGATAATAAGCTTGATGTTGGTGTTCTCATGAAACAAGCTATGTCTGATCCAAATTTGAAAGCGATGGCAAAAAATGTTTCACAGTTTGCTGGAAAACTTCCTGGTGAAATTAAAAAATTAAGTGAAAATGATCGGAATCGATATCTTGTTGATGTTGATGAGAAAGATTATTTGGAACATGCAAAGAAATATCTTGTTGATGTTTTTTCTTGTGACATCGAGATCGTTAGTGCTGATGAGAAAGGTATCTATGATCCTGCGAATAAATCTAAGTTTGCAGTTCCGTTACGACCGGCGTTATATATTGAATAAAAATAAAATGATACTCTGTTGTAAGACTATGTTTTTATAGAGATATCGGTTTCGGAAATTGGAGGTTGTTTTCATGAAAGTATTGGTTATGTACTATTCTAAATCGGGAAATACCGAAAAACTTGCTGTTGAAGTTGCTAGAGGTGTACAAGGAGTGGGGGACGTGGGCTGTGTATTAAAACCGGTGTCTGAGGTCACCAAAAATTGATTTTACTACGTCTGATGGAGTTATTGTCGGATCTCCAGTATATTTTGGATCAATGGCTGCTGAAGTAAAAGAGGTTCTGGATAGATTTGTTGTTATTCGTAGAAAGATGGGTGATACGATAGGTGCTGCGTTTACAACTTCTGGTGATCAATCTGGGGGGAAGGAAACGACTCTTATGTCGATTATTCAAGCTCTTTTGATATATGGAATGATTATCGTTGGTGATCCTTTAGATGCAACTGGACATTATGGTGTGTCATGTGTTGGATCTCCTGATAAAAAGACTGTAGAAAATGCTGCAAAGCTAGGGGGAAGAGTAGCGTTACTTGTTAAAAAATTTAAAAGGTGATCCATATATAACTTTATTGTCGATTCTTTTTTAAGAGAAAAAGAGAAGTTATTGGAGAGATATCGTAAGATGAACCTTACTTTTTTCTCCATTTTACAATTATTACGAATGTGATCAGGATCAACGCAATTATGAGGATAACCATTGCAACTATTGAATATACTGGGAAGAGATTTATTCCTGTTGAAAATACTTCTGATTCGGCAACGTTTCCTGCAACGTCTTCTGCAACAATCTTGAATTCATAATAGCCATTTCCTTCATCTGCTTCAAATTCCCATTCAAATGGTTCAGAAGTCAGGACTCCGTAGCTTATCCATGTTCCATTAAAGTCTCCGTCTTCTGAATATCTGTAGAATAACTCTACTGATTTAATGCCGCTTCCATTTCCATCAGTTGCAAATGCAGAAATCGTGAAGGTATCTTCAAAGCTCCATTCTGTCTCAAGATCTGGTATCTCTAAATCTACATCTGGTTCAACTTCATCTTTGACAATGATGTAGCCATCTTCTTTTGTTATGTGTTGAATATTACCAAAGGTATCATTTATCCAAAACGTTAGGACATATTGTGTTTCGTCTTCCATCTGATCCCAATGCTCTGAATCCAGATCCCATTCTGAATCATAGGTTTTCTCGTTAATATCTGAATCTATTACTGTCCATTCCGTTTCAAACTCAGGTTTATATTTAATTGTGTCTAGTGAGAAATCATCGCTGAATTCAATTGATATTGTTGGTAATTCTTTAAACCAATGTTCCCCGGAAAAACTTGGTTTATTTGGTTCTTCATTATCAATAATAAACCAGGTATCGCCAATTTCTGGGAATTCTTCAACATTGCCTACGGCATCATAGGCAATAGTGCAGAGTTCGTAGTATCCCCCATGTTTTTCATCAGTGAAATTCCAACTTGGTGATGTATCTGTAGAATTATCAAAGTATGTCCAATCTCCAGAAAATGATTTGCTATAGGAATGTCGGTAGTATAACTCAATAAGGATGATACCACTTGCGGAATATTTATCACCAGGGTCATAAGCTGTTGCATTTATCACGACATAATCAGTGTTAAATTGTGACCCATTAGTTTCATTGCTGATACTTGAGGTTGGTTTGGTAACATCTTGTTTTAATGGTATTTTTTCGGTTGTTGCCATATTATCTGCAAGATCTTTGATTGAAAAGGTAATATTTGCAACTCTAGTGATATTTTCTGAAAAATCAAGGGATGATATATTTGCAGTTAGAGTTGTATGATTAGTTCCATTAACACCAGTATACTCAGCAGGGAATTCGTCTATTATTGGGTCTGAGGTGTCATTTTCATAATATTCTAATTCATATTTTGCTGTATTTAATCGTAGTCCCGATTGATTATCCCATACTTCAATGGTACACGTTGGTATTGGTGTATCTAGCCAGCCATCTTTTGGCTGAAAACTGCTTTCGACAAATACAGGTTTATCATCATCTAATTTAAATGTTACATACCAGCTTGCAAGCTCTGGGTTTACTGAGATGTTATCTGCAGAAAGATTTGCACGTAGTCTAATAGTACTATCTAATATTTTATCTCCAAAGTTTAAAGA
>JAUWCF010000034.1 GCA_030609445.1 Thermoplasmatota archaeon
AGGCTTATTCTCCAGGTGATAAAGTCGTATTGGATATTGGCAAGGGAACAATTGTTGTTGGTACGACTTCATTTATGTTTCCAAAACTTCCGAAGGAGATTCTTGCGATTCGTGATGCTGGTGGACTCTTGCCGTATACTAGGAAAAAATTAGAAAAAAGATAGGATAGATTTTTTGTATATTTTTAGTCTTCTTCGTATACTTCTAGTGTTTCGAAAAATTCAGGTTTAAAGTAATATCCGTATTCTGTTTTTTCGATTAGGCCTTTTCTTATACATATTTCAAAAAGATCTTCTTTGATTTGGTGTTCACCTTTTTTTCTTATTACTTTTACTTTTGAGTCTGGTCGTTGTATTTTATTTTCCATCTCTCCATCACCTCTTTCAATTACCATATATTGTTTATTAATGACATGTTAAGTGTTATCACTAACCATATATAAACTTAATGTGTAAAAATGTCAATTTGAAAAAATAACGATATAAAAAAAGAAGGAGATTTTATGGAGTATCAGTCACTATCAATTCATTTACAGGCGTTCCATCACTCCAAAGACCCATAAATCTTTGTTCAGGTGTATTCCCAAGACAATATTCTCCGTTAATGCCATAAAAAGCATAATCCGTAAGTGCATCAAACAGCTTCCAAGTTGAATAATAATCCATGGCATCTGTACTGCCAAAAAAGGGAAAGCATGCAGGTGCAACATGATCTGCTACGAGATCTGGTTCCCCATAGGTATCCGTTACTTGGACTACAAAATCTTTTTGTGAAAAGGGGATCTGTGTTGCATTTTCAAAGATGATCTTTCCTGATAAGTTTCCAACAATGGTATCATCTTCTCCTACGACAACAAGCATAAGTGTTTCAGCTGGAATATTTGCAAAGTCAACTCCTTCTTCGTCCAAAACATAAGGTTGAACAGGCATAATTGCTTTAGGAACCGGTAGCCCTTCATCAAAAGCTTGTGCAGCCATATTAGCAGTAATTCCTCCACCTAAAGAATGGCCAGTGATAGCAAATTTATCTAGTTCTGGTTGAATGTGACTTCCGCTTTGAAGTGTTCGTATAGCATCCTTTACAGCATCAATTGCGTTTGCATTGAATTGACTGAATCCTAAATATAATCCCCTCTGATATCTAGGATATACTACGATGTTTCCTCTCTTTACTAGATGATGAATCCATTCTCTATAACAGATCGGATGAATTGCACTCCATCCATGATTGAAGACAATAAGTGGAGCAGATTCAGGTTTTGGTCCATATGGTTCAAAAATCCAGTATTGACGAGCGCCAAATCGATATCTTGTTTTTCTAACACCATAATGAGAATAGTTTGAACCACCTGGCCCATCAGTTGGTTGGTCTGGTGGAGTTGGTTCATCAGTGCTAGATGAAAATAGATTTAATTGGTATTTTACATTTTGTTCTTCAATTATTCCTTTTGAACCTGTTTGTATTGTTCCAAGAAACAACAAAATCATGATAAAAACTGCAAAGATGCCCATATAATGTCTTTTCATATTCTCTCAAGCCCCATAAATAATATGTGTGTTGATAGATATAAAGATGTTGCTGCTCAAAAAAGGCGTTCAGAATATCTAACTATTGAAATGATTTAAAGCGGGGAAGTAAGGGGAGTTGGTGAGGAAAGATGGAAAAGGTATTACTTCCCCATAAAGAGTAAATATATTGTTATTTTCAAAATATATAAAGATTGTTGTATAATTGTTACCGAAAATTCAATATTATACAATAACAAAACAGATAATAGACAAGAAACAACAAAGAAAAAATAAAATTTTATCAAATGATCAGAAGGGAAAAAGGGGGGATAAAATATGAAAAAGATTAACGTAAAAATCTAATGCATTTCCCTTCTTAGTAACAAATAATTAAAAGCTTACTTAAATAACTTGTTTGCAGGCGAATATGCAGATGGATATACTGATATGCAGAAAATTGTTACATAAATAATTAACGTACTAATTTAGTTCTTCCCCAATCTTTTCTTTTAATTTTTTCCATTCGGTAATATCACGAGTTATTCCCATGGTGCCAATTATGTCGCCTTCTGCGTTATGCCAAGGGATCTTTGTGACAGAAACCCATCTTTCAGAGCCATCGCTATATGTGATTTTCTCCTCTTTATTTATGATATGTTTGCCAGATTGTACGATGCTCTGATCATCTATAAAGATTTTTCTCGCTTGATCTTCAGAAAGAAAGTCAAAATCTGTTTTTCCTATCATTTCTTCAGGAGATACATTAGAATGAGATGCCTTTGCCTTATTGACTAAAACAAATCGACTCTGTTCGTCTTTAAAGTAAAGAGAATCAGGAATATTATTCATCAGTGTTTTAAGAAGTCCATGTTCATAAATTCGTTTTTTTTCATTTGCATTTCGCATAGTAATGTCTCGGATAATTAACACGAAATTATCAACTTCATTATCTTGTCTTACAAGGAAAAACGAACTGATCTCAACATTCAACACCGTTCCTTGGTTATTTATAATCTCGGTGGTAAAGCTCTTGGCTGTTTTCTCTGAAAGTAATTGTTCAAATTGATTAACAACAACAGGAAGCGATGTAGCAGTAAGAATATTCATACCGAAAAGATTCTTTCCAATCAGACTATCTTTTGTTAAATCAAGCATTTCACATATCTTCGTATTGACATCAAGGATGTCACCTCTTGCATCCAAAACAATGGTGCCGTCAGTTGTATATTCAAAAAGCCCTCGATATTTCTTCTCACTTTCCCGTAATTTATTTTCTGCTTTTTTCCGTTCAGTGATATCCCAGACAAGGACAAACATGACTGGTTTCCCGCTCATCATAAAAAGAGAAATACTGATTTCAGCAGGGATGTAACTTCCATCTTTTGTGATGCTTTCTGTTTCTACCTTAAGTCCGCCTTTTGCTGCTATTTCTTCTTTAAATTGATCCCAGTCTATTTCTCGCGGGAGGATATCTTTTAATGATAAACGTAAGATTTCATTCCATTCATAGCCAAAAAGTTCACATGATTTTTGATTTGCCTCTAAAATTTGCCCTTCAAACGATGTTAAAAAAGCTGCAGCATTAACTTGTTCAAACAAAGTCTTATATCGCCCATCATCAGTTTTCGAGTCAACTTTGTTTTTCTCTTCTACAGTTTCTTTATACTCTTGCATAACCCATCACGTATTTTGCATCCCTTCTATTAACAACAGAAGACAAATACATTTTTGATATATAAACATGTGTTTTATTTTACCATGAGCTTTATTGAACCATTTTGTTTTGTCATCTGAAATTCAACATCAAGGAATTGTTTCAGAAGCCACATTGCTGTTTCTGTATGACTGCTCAAGTATCTAATACGACATACTGATGTATCATCTGCAATAGCCATATATGGCAAAAGTTGATCGATTGCAAAAGTATCTATGTTTGCTCCTGCATTAATTTCTTCGACTAGCTGACTGACAGCATTTTCCCCGATTTGTTCGGCAGGCATCCCCTTTTCTCCAATAACTGTTGATCCTAGAATCGCAAAATCTGATTTAGACCAGAGTGTTATCCCAACTCCTGAAGAAAATGAGGTTGATTCATCGATCTGAATAGATGTTTGAATATTGCTCTTTAGTGCTTGTTTTATTGCAGTATGTTTCATTCGTCTGCTAATGTGGCTAGGAAGATTGGAAATATGTATGGTGCCTTTGATTTTGTTAAATTCACTTTTTTCATTTAATTGCAAATGTTTTATTTGTTTTATAGGAGATATTGTTATAAATGCTTCTCCGCCTCCTTTTGGAAAGTATCCTCTCTTGATCAACTTTGCATCGATTTTAATGCCCATCTTCTGAATGGTAGGCAAAAAAATATTTGTGAAATACTCCCAAGATGGAGACCATTTAACATCAGTTCCACCCATAATTCGTATGGTGATTGGTTTTGTCGTTTGTAAAGCGCTAAGAATGCAAGCTTGAAACACTAATGTGATACTTCCTGCAGTACCAACATCGAAGCTATATTCTCCCGGCCGAATCTCCCCTGGAGAAAACGTTAATTTTGAAGAGCCAATCGATAACCCATCAGTTTCTGCATTACACAGTGTTTTCATACAAGAAATGGCAGTGAGATGTTGTGGCCGCAATCCCGGAGTTGATCGTCTTGCACGTATATTTGTTATTTCAACTGGTTTTTTTGTAAAAACCGAAAGGGCGACAGCATACCGTAAAATCTGTCCCCCGCCTTCACCATATGATCCATCTATCTGCAACAAAAAGTCACCATCTAGTAATTGCATCTAAGAGAAATTTTAGTGCTTCATTGCAGGTTCGTTCCTTATTTTGCAATCGGTTTTCGGAAAAAATAAATCGTTTAACTTGCGTATTTTTTGAAGTAGCAACACCTATGTATACGAGACCTACTGGTTTTTCTTTTGTCCCTCCTGTAGGACCAGCAATTCCTGTTGTTGATATACCAATATCCACATTTGATCTTTCTTTAATCCCTATTGCCATTGCCCTTGCAGTCTCTTCACTTACCGCGCCGCAATCTTTGATTGTTTCTTTAGGAATCCCCAGCAACTCTATCTTTGATATATTGCTGTATGTTACAACTCCTCTTTCAAAATACTCTGAACTTCCTGATATATTTGTCAATAAATGGGCTAACAGACCTCCGGTACAGGACTCAGCAGTAGCAATTGAAAGATTCTTTTTTTTTAATTTATTTGAAACGGTATTAAGAAGACTTTCATCTATCACGAAGATACCTCTGCCATGGTAAATAGTTTTGAAGATTTAAATGATTTTATAGCGTTAGAAGTTATGCATTAAGGCTACAGTGATTTTGAAGAAGAAAACTATCTCACTGTTTTAAAAGTGCATCTCTCCAGTAGCCCGGACAATAAACCTCAAAAATTCTGAGATGATATATTTCATATTATCAGTTTGGTACTATGCAGAGTTTTATCTGAAACGCTGTAAACCACCAGTAGTTTTGTAAAACAAGGCATTCTATAGACATTTGCTACATCTACATACGCACCAATAGTGAAAAAATTTATATCATGATACATGTTACTTTCTTTGGTGATGTTATGAGAGAATCCGCATCCTATATTGGATATGATCAATTGAAGATCCAGAGTGATCTTATAAATGAGGACGACAAAGCACTCCTTCGATATGAAATGCTCCGGGAGCAAATAGTGACCAAAGAAAATATTGAATCTGTAAGTGAGAGATATGGCTATAGCTCTCGGCATTTCTTTTGGTGCCGAGATCGATTTCGAGAATATGGTCTTGTTGGCCTTGTTGATAAGCCTCCTGGTCCAAAGAGACCACATAAAATAAAGCCGGATGTTGAAAGGAAGATTTTGTATTATCGTAAAAAGAATCTTTCGATATACGATGTATCTGACGAGTTGAAAAAGGATGGTATAGATATCACTCCAAAAAGCGTGGATAATGTTTTGAACAAGCATCATAAACCTAAAAAAAAACGTGGCCGAAAACCAAACAAATAAACAAAGTCCGTCCACCTGTATGTCTGCATAATGAAGATGATGATAACACAGAGCCCGAATCGAAACGACAATCAACCTCTACTGATATAACAGCAAAGGTTGACAGAGGTATTCGTATCAATAATGCAGAAGGCTTTCTACTGATACCATATCTTCTTATCTTCAACCTATCTGAGATATGGAATAAATATGGCTTTCCCCGAGATGGCATTCCATCGTTTAATCTTCTTGTTCAACTTATCTTCCTGAGTTTTTTTAGGGTCGAACGTATATCCCATTGTAACAGTGAACGAGACCTTGGTAAATGTCTTGTTGCAGGGTTAACAAAAATGCCTGATCAATCACTGCTTCAACGGTTTTTAGACAACTGGGATCGTAAGATTGTAGATTCACTGTTAACAGCAGTAAGTAAACAAGCCCACATCTTGGGTCAAATTATCGGCCGTATACTCAACATCGATACTCATACAAAACCGTTCTATGGCAAAGCTGAGATGAAGAAAACAAAGGTCTCAAAACGCAACAGAGCTATGAAAGCAGTTATTACTGCTTTTATTCAAGATCAAGAAACAGGAAACATGATCTATGCAACCAACGAGTTTGGAAAGCATACCCTTAGCGAAATGCTTCCTATCTTCGCTGAGAAAGTAAAATCCATCACTGATGTTCTTCCCGAACATCTCCTTTTTGATTTAGGATTCTACAACGGCAGAGTGTTCGCTCGGTTAAAACAAAGAGGCATAAAGTTCACCACGTTATGCAAGAAATATCCCAATGCAAAAATTAAACTTCAAAAAGTGGTGGAAGAAAATGATTTCACACCTATCAAATTTACAGCACCGACAAGAAAAAAAATCCGAGCTAAGATCATTGATACGACAACTACTCATGTTCGACATTACCGATGGAAACTTAGACTGATCGTTCTTAAAGTCCCAGGTAAAAAGGACTTGGTATCGTTTCTTACCAGTGATTTTGATTCATCTGTTGTTGAAGTTATTGAACGATATGCAAGACGATGGAGAATTGAGAACTGGTTCACTGAACAGCTTCATTCGAATTTCTTGGATAATTTACCTTCATCGGATTATCTGAAGAATGATGCTGTAGATGCTATTCGGATAATAACATCTGATGTGATGAAACTTTTTATGAACGATGTAGGAGTCGATTATTTCAGGATGTTCCCAAAGACATTTTACCGAGAGCTCCTCAAGGATCTTTCTGCAGAAGTAAGAATAGATGGCGATAGAGTGATTGTTGAATTCGATTACTTCGATGAACAGTATCTTCTTGTACCGCTTTTTAAGGATATGAATGAGAAGCTTGAAAAGAGGAGTATCTGTCCTTATGTACCCTGGCTTGGAAACCGGAAACTTGATATTCAATTTGCTGATATTGTGTGATGAATTATTTCATCAAAATCACTGGGCTATAATGTATTTTAACCACCTATCATTAGTTAGTCTTGTGGTGTAGCAGTCAATCTTTCCTGCATTTTTCATCTAGTTTGTTTTTCCCTTCTCGGCAAATTTACCTAATATCTCATAAGATCGCATTAAGTCTTTTTTTGAAATAATTACGCTCATCTCGGTGGTTGTGAGAATTATGTCTATTATGTTGATGTTCTCCCAGGCCATCAATCGAACAACATCGTAGATGACACCAGGAATAAAGAGAAATTCTTTTGAATAGGTTAATGAAATGGAAACAATGTCATCTACTATTTCTAAAACTTTTTCTTCATGCAATATGTCTAATAATTCTTCTTCGTATCTCTTGTTTGTAATGATTGTTATTTCAAAGTTTCCTTGTATTATGTTTAATATGCCGCCTTTTTTAAAATCGACAGTAGAATAAAGCGTTTGGATCTTTGGCAGTAATGTGGAAGATTCCTCAAATGATATGTAACAGATGTCTGTCTTTATTGTTTCGATATGGTAACTAAATTTCGGTTTCTGTAGCATGTTTTTAGATTTTTCTGCATGTCTTCTAATTGCCATTACAATTGCAGAATGTTTAACTTCTGATCCTAATTCAGCTTCTATCTTTGGTTTTAGGTGACGTGCTAGTTTATTATATGAAACAATCTCATTATTTATAGCTTCTTGAAGGAAAATCTGTCGATTGAGTATATCTTTAACAATATGGCTAATTGTCGTCATAGCAAACAGCTCTTATCAATTTTGTTACTATAATAACAAACCAATGTTATTATAACAATATGGAGTATATTGTAACTAACTCTTATAGTTTTTGTTATCATACTTACATAAATTATTTAAGTAGCCTATTATTAAGTGATACATAGTAACATTATCTGTCTGGGAAACAAACGAACATGACCTGCCCAAAAAATGTTCATGTTCAGCCCATACAAAGAAAATATGATGGTGAACGGGGGAAAACTTATTGGAAATAAAGATAGTCGGTTCAGTTGCCGATAAAGATGAAGTACATCTT
>JAUWCF010000162.1 GCA_030609445.1 Thermoplasmatota archaeon
GGATAAATGGAAATCTTGGAAACTTGCGGCAAAAAGAAGTAGCAAGTAAAATAAAATATGTCGTGCTTCCGGGAGATCTCGTCGATGGTATAGGAATATATCCTGGTCAGGAAAAAGAGCTTACAATACCAAATATCTATCAACAATACGAGGCCCTTGCAAAACAACTCGAGCTTCTCCCAAGTCACCTCACTATTCTTCTTCAACCAGGAAATCATGATGCCGTACGACCTGCGGAACCTCAGCCTACATTTGAAAAAGAGATACAAGATCTTTTCTCCGGTAAAGAATTCATCTTCATCGGCAACCCTTGCAATTTTTCACTGCATGGCGTTGAAATACTCTCGTATCATGGTCAAAGTCTTCTTGATTTCTCAACAAACATTCAACATTTAAATTATAATCAACCAACTGATGTGATGAAGGTGATGCTTAGAAAACGTCATCTCGCACCCGCATATGGAGGATACACACCACTTGCCCCTGAACATTCTGATTATATGATAATAGATAAAGTTCCTGATATCTTTGTCACCGGACACGTCCATATATCAAATATTGATAACTACCGTGGAGTAACACTAATTAATGCATCCAGCTGGCAGGCACAGACATCGTATCAGAAAATGCTCAACTTTGTCCCCGACTCAGCAAAACTACCAATCGTGGATCTTAAAACCGGAAATGCGACAACCATGGATTTCAGTCAAAAAAACCTGTGATTTCAACAAATTTATTATTATAAAAATAACCCCTTTATTTCGTATGGAGAACATAGGATAACACAAACCTTTAAACCTATTTTGCCTATACATAATTGTTAACTTTTAAAGAGAATAAAATATGGATGGGGAGATGTCCAAAGATATTGCAGCAAGTACAACTATGCATAACTATTTTAGTCAGCTTCAAAAAGAAATTGATAGATGTTATAATATTGCAGATGCGGCACGAAAAAAAGGCAAGGACCCCGAGCTCAAAGTAGAAATACCACAAGCACTAGATCTGGCTGCACGAGTCGAACAACTCGTAGGACCAAAAAATATCGCAGCGATAATTCGAAAAGAGACAAAAAAAATCGAAAATAGGGAACTTGTTTCGTTAGAAATTGCAAGACAAATTGTTGGAGGAAAAACATACAAATTCAAAACCGTTGAAGCTGCTCTTGACCAAGCCATACGAACAGGACTTGCCATACTCACCGAAGGAGTTCTTGTCGCGCCTCTTGAAGGAATTGCTGAAGTAAAACTTGGAGCAAACAAAGACGGTTCAAAATATGTTGATCTCTACTTCTCAGGACCCATTCGAAGTGCAGGAGGAACCGGACAAGCAATGAGTGTACTCATTGCTGATGTTGTACGACGAGAACTAGGTATTGGAAAATATCTGCCAACCTCTGGAGAGATAGAACGATACAAAGAAGAAATCCCGCTCTATAAAAGAGCACAACATCTCCAGTATACTCCTTCAGTTGATGAGATAGATTTAGTGGTGAAGAACTGTCCGATATGTATCAACGGTGAAGGAACAGAAGATGTAGAAGTCACAGGATACAGGGATCTACCAAGAATTTCAACAAATCGCCTACGAGGCGGCGCCTGCCTTGTCATTGCAGAAGGACTATGTTTAAAAGCACCGAAAATCTATAAACACGTTAAAAAACTTAAACTTAAAGGATGGGAGTTCCTCGATATTTTTATCAACAAAGGTGGTGAGACAAAAACTGAAGAAGGTGAAATACCAGTAATTGCTCCTTCGACTAAATACATCGGAGAAGTCATCGCAGGACGACCCGTACTCTCACATCCCTCAAGAAAAGGAGGCTTTCGCCTACGATACGGTAGAGCCCGTACGGCAGGACTCGCTTCCACTGCGATTAACCCAGCATCCATGTTCCTTCTTGATAGTTTTATTACCGTTGGAACGCAGATGAAAACAGAACGACCTGGAAAAGGAACAATAGGTACACCATGCGATCAAATCGAAGGACCAATCGTACTGCTCCAGAACGGAGATCTCATTCAAATAAATGATGTAAAAGACATACGAAGGGATGTAAAACAAATAGTTGATCTCGGAGAGATTCTTATTCCTTATGGGGAATTCATAGAAAACAATGCGTTACTTCCAGATTCCTCATATGTAACGGAATGGTGGATTCAAGATCTTCAAAAAACAAAAAACTGTCTTCCAAAAGAAAATACTGCTGATGAAATACATGCAGCAGATGCAAAACTTCAACGAGAAATAAATAATGAATGCAAACGAAAAATAGATATCTTCAATCCATCATCTAAAGATGCTTTTGAGTTATCCGAAAAATATACGGTACCACTTCACCCTAATTTCAATCTCTTCTGGCATGACATACAAAAAGAAGACCTCATAACACTATCCCACTATGTGAAAGAACAAGGAAAAATCACAGATGATGAAGAACTTAAACTTGCTCTTCCAAAAGATTCAACGATCAAAAACATCCTAATAGAACTTGGAGCACTTCATATAATCAGTGATGAATGCTATGTTTTAGATACATACGCCTATCCATTAATCAGATGTTGCGGTTTAGATATCAAAGAAAAAACTATTGTTGAAACAGAACGAGGTAAATACCTAACGGGAGAGGAAGACGCTATCTCCCTAGTCTCAAAACTGTCAGGAATAACCATACGAGCCCGTGCACCATTTCGCATAGGAACACGCATGGGCAGACCCGAAAAAGCAGCAGCAAGAAAAATGAAACCACCACCACACGTCCTATTTCCCCTAGGAAACTACGGTGGAAATCAACGGCTACTCAGAACTGCCGCAGAGAAACCAAAAATCGAAGTAGAAGCAGGAAAAAGAAGATGCCCAAGTTGTAACAAAAAAACATATCAACTCTTCTGCACCAAATGTGGAGCGCATACAGAAGTTATGGAGGGGAGAATCGAAACCCATGTAATCAAAGTTTCAGAAGCACTAGATCAGGCGAAAAAAAACAAACAAGTAACCAATCGTGCTGAGGCAAATAAAAGCCGT
>JAUWCF010000060.1 GCA_030609445.1 Thermoplasmatota archaeon
GTTAAAAACGAAGAATGATGAATTTCATGTCAGTGGAAGCAGGATTCGTAATCTTGTTCTAAAAAGTGGTTTGGTACGTATTGAAATACACAGTCGAGAGGGAGATCCTAATAAAGTCCTTAATAGATGTCCTGTTTGTAACAATTCATTAAAAAGGGTGAAAAATCAATCGATATGGGGTGGAGAAGTAACAATTGAGTTCCGCTGTTCAAACTGCGGGTATTGGACTGGGAAGAAAAAAAGAATACCGACGCTGTATGTTTTTCATTTGAAAAAATAGCTACTATTTTTTATGTTGATAACAACTGGAGAGTATCGTGAGGGTATGTTTTTTTAATAACATATGGAACATCTGTATAACAACCCTTATATAATAACTAAGACAATATATTTATAAGTACTCTGCAAAACTTTGCCGATTCATATGAAAAAAATTCACACACTTGCATTAATTACAATCATAATAACGTCTTCATTAGTTTCATCAAGTATTTTAGCAGACGAAAGCCAATCTGCCCCGCCATCTTTTAGCTCTGATCAATACGAACAAGGATATCGATATAATACACAGGGATGGATTTATGTCCATATTGAAGGAGGCCCTTATGACCGTGGCTTTCAACACGGGTATCTTTTATCTGCTGAAATTGTTGATATGTTAAATCGATGGGGCAACAGTATTCATAATAATCCGAAACTTAAACCTCTCAGTAAACATTTCTCTGAAGAAAGATATAAAAAAGTGTCAAACACGTGGTGGGATTTCTGCATCAGAAATATTTACCGCATGTATTGGGATAAAATCCCTGAAGAATATCAAGAAGAAATCAAAGGAATCGCAGATGGGGTAACAGCAAGAGGAGGCACTATTCATGGACGAAATGTCACCTTTAAAGATATTCTCACCATGAATGAGATGTATGAATTTATGTCTAAACTGACGAGAATGCGTGTCGGTGTTCATCCAATAAGAACATTTATCCATCGGTTAGAAAAAATTGTCCCTGAGACAAAATATATCGATGGAGATGCATTCTTTAAAAGTTTCCTGGATGGGGAGCCACCGCATCACTGTAATGGCTTTATCGCATCAGGTAATGCCACATCAGACGGTCAACTTGTTTTTACTCATTCTACTATCTGCGGAGGCGGTGCATGGTGGTGGACGTATTATATCTCTCTTCGTTGGAATGTGATGCTTGATATTCAGCCAAATAATGGAAACAGGATGATGTTTCCAACATCTCCAGGTTTAATATGGAGTGATGAGGATTACTATCAAAATAATGATGGGATTGTATTTCTTGAGACAACCGTTCCTCAAGGGTTATTTGACAATAAAGGTCTTCCGCTTTCAGTTAGGGCACGTAATGCCATTCAGTATGGGAACAGCATTGATGATGTCATTTATTATCTCCGATATAGAAATGATGGAAGTATGAATGCAGTCTGGCTTATTGGTGATACAAAAACTGGTGAAATCTCACGTTTTGAACTAGGTTATAGAGCGTATGCTGTATGGCGAACGTTTGATGGATACTATTGGAGTGCAAACAATCCATATAATTTTAGGGTTAGGCTTGAAAAATTTAACCTTAAACAGTTTGTAAAAAGATCAATATATCCATTCTTAGGGATTCCTGGATTTGGTTATTTTGCGATTCGATATAGACCTGAAAGTAGAGATATCAAATATGAAGAACTCGGTGAACAGTATTATGGAGAAATAGATGTTGATATCGTCAAAGAAATTGCTTCTACTTCTCCGATAAGTGATTGGATTACTGACATTAAAATTACTGATTCCACACTTCTTAAACAAAATGGTATTTGGGCGTTTTTCGGCAACCCGCATAAGGCGTTAAACATTACAAATTTTGATACAAATGTAGAAACAATTCGACAGGTTCCTCAATGTGGATGGGTACGGTTCTTTGGTGTCCCTGAGAAAGAAGATTTTACTTTAACGCAGAAAGATACAAACTATATGGGGGAAGCAGAGATTCTCTGGTCGTTTGATACAGGCGATAACGTTAATGATTTCTCATCATCAGGTGTTGTCGATGAAGGCACTCTTTATGTGACAACTTCTTCTGGGGATCTTTATTCAATTGATGCAGAAAGTGGAGATGAAAAATGGAGTACATATGTTGGAGAAAAACCTACCGTTCCTGTTTTAGGTAATGATTTATTGTTTGTTGGTCATTCTGAAGGTTTATCAGCTTTTAATAAAGAGGGAAACAGTAAATGGGAGGTGCCAACTGCTGATGTAGTATCCCATCCTGTTGTTGCTGACGACAACGTAATTTTTGGTGATAACGTCGGGAATCTGTATGCCATATCTATTTCTAATGGGGAAGAACAGCGGATGCTTAATTTCTCTGATGAGGTATATGTTTCACAGGAATATTCTGATGTCGTCTATCTTAGTTCTGGAAAAAATTGCTATGCTGCCTCTTTAGATAATCACACAATATTGTGGAACTTTACCTCTAATGGTATGATTACCTCTCCACCTACTATGAAAAACGATATTGTTTATTTTACATCCTGGGATAATCATGTTTATGCTCTAAATGTAAGCGATGGTAAGTTAATATGGAACTATGAAGCAGGTTGGGGTTTTGATACTACTCCTGCTATCTCAAATGGCTTGGTGCTGGCTGCTTCTGCTGATAACAATGTATATGCTTTAGATGCAGACAATGGAAATCTTTCATGGTTTTTTTCATGTAACGCTGCTATTCATTCTTCACCTGTTTTGTACGGTGAATATGTATTTTTTGGTTGTGATGACGGTAGATTGTATGCAGTTAATACATCAACAGGAGAATCTGCATGGTATTTTTCACCTGAACATACTATTGATGATGACGTGTATAATTTTGTTACAACTCCTTTTGTTTCTGATCCTGTAATATTTGATAGTGTTCTTTATGTGGGATTAAATGGAACAATATATGCATTGGATGCTCAGACTGTAGAAGCACAAGAAAATGATGAAGAAGATCCCGAAGACGGATCAGATGATCAGGATGATGACCAAGAAGATGATGAAACAAATGAGGATGAAACGGATGGTTCTGAAGAGGATAGTGCATCTGACAAATATCCAGTTGTGCTCATCTTATTTATTTTGATAGTTGTTGTTTTAGGTATTGTTCTGTTTTCTTTGTTTTGGGCTAAAAAACAAAACTACTAAATTAACATAACTTTTAAATAATACATAATTAATATTTATATATGATACAAATGAACCGTAAAATAACCATACTTTCAATGCTGACAGTTTTTGTATTGATTGCAACTTCTTTTAGCGCTGTTGGTGATATAATTGAAGAAGAACAATTAGAAGAAAACTCTATGCGAGATTATAAGGTAACATCAACACTTACTTCAGACATACCTGCAGCAATAGCTGTTTCGGATTCAAATCCGTTTTATGCGTTGATTGCCACACCGCTTGCTGTTCGTTACAACGAAGAAGGCAACCAAACTGTTGTACCTCTCTATGTGAAAAATTTCAACGATCCGTCAAAAGCAGTTGAACGAGCAGAGCAACAGGTTTGTATCGAAGTAGACTTTGTCATTTCCGATATCTTTACACCTAAAGAAATCTCGTTATCTATTGCTGAGATGTTCTGGGAAGAAAGCAATGCTGCCCTACTCATTAAAGATGACAAACAGGGATATGAACTTGGAATGGTGGCAACACCTTTAGCGTCATACCTAAGTATACCTGTTATTGTTACCGATGACATTGATACGGAAGTAACAAATGTTCTTGATGATCTTGGTGTAGAAAACATCTACATTTGCGGTGATCTCACCAGTAGTTTTTATAATGTGACAAAATTCAACACTGAAAAAGAAATCAGAGATGAATGTATTGAAAAAATTTCAGAACGTTTTGATGAAGCAGTGGGATATATTACTATGACAAACCCACTTGACGTATCCTCACCAGCTGTCCTTGATTCAGAAGTCTATTTTTTTAGTGAAACCATAGCTTCAGGGATTTTTCTTCCCACTCAGGCAGTCTCCTCAATTTTCAATGATGCATTTGCCATCCATGAATTTAACATCTCTGAAGATTACAAATACGCCAGGGTAAAAATCGATCTTGAGAATCTCGATTCCGAACATGCACAATCTTTAGGAGATAGAATAACCCTCCTCTTAAACAGCCCTGAACCTGACAGTCACCGATATCTTTTCGCCTCAACTGCTGGCGGCCTACCTGCTCGTGACAGTGATGGTTATATAATAACAGATCAATTCCATTATGAAATTACAATATATGACAAACCAGGTACATACAATATTCAGGTTTTTGCTCAATGGTTTTCTCTTCGGAAAGGAAGCTACTCAGTCAAAGTGACTGTTGAAAAACTTGACAGCCCTATTGTTCCTTTAATGGATAACTTGTCTTCAATTGCACCGTATCTTACTGCATATCATAAGGGAATTGTTTTTGCAAAACCAGAATTTGCATTTGCAGCAGATGACAATGTCCTTTACAACGGAACCACATGCCCCGGCGTCTCTCAACCTGGTACAAACCCTAACCTTATCGAACCGTCAAACGAGCATACTATGGCAATTCATGACGAACTCATCGGTCTTCTTGCTCAAATTGCAGAAATTCCTGAAGGGAATATTGAGGAATTACGAAATCATTATGCGGAAAATCCAATGTACATTGCAATCTCTGCTGATCCAACCATGGTCCCCATGTATTTCTACTACAATCCTGATGGAAAGCCAGATAATCCTTCAGCATATATGATGGGTTTCGCACTTCCAAGTGACTTTATGTATGGGGATATCGATCCTAAACTAGATGATCCTGAAAACAATACCTATACGTATTGGCCGTTTCAGGAAAACATTGTTGCAAGAGTGACTGGTCGAGATGTACAGGATTGTAGTGCACTAATAGCACGAACAATATTTTACAACAACATAATTGATGATTTAGGTGAATGGAAAAATAATGCACTTGTACAGACAGGATGCGGTCTTGAATTCCAGAATCTACCGATATTAACTCGATTAAGCCACTTTCTCTATGAAGGCAGGGGAGAACCAACAAAGTTTCCCACTGGAGAAAGCAGCTTTATAAATATGAAACTTAAGGAAAGCATGCAGACCGGTGCATATGATGTTAAAAATACGTTTTTCCTCCAATCACAACGGGAAGGATTTAGTAGCAATGATCTGAAACAAATAAAAAACGCAGGACTTCTCAATAGATTGTTATTTCCAAAAAGTTTCATCCATTTCTTAAATTCTGATGTCAAGGTAACTGGTAGTGATGACCAACTTAACAGTAACATCATATTTACTTTTGCACATGGTTCGTATAATCTTTACGAACATGGAGATGTTTTTATAGATTCACGAGGATTTCCCTTTGTCACATCGATATCAAGGATTTACCCTACGGTGCGAAGTGGGCTTTCCAGTAAAGGATCATTTGATCTTCGTTCTGTAGAGAATATGGAATATGGGCCATCTGTTATATTTGTACAAAGTTGTATAACTGGTAGAACAGATGGAATATCAGGGGAAAATGTTCTTTCACAGACGTATCTTCATGCAGGTGCTAATGTGTTTATTGGTGCAACAAGAGTTACAGCTGATCCTGGATATTTAGAACCTCGACCGCTCCCTGGCGGATGGGGTATCGGTATTCTTGGTCTTACCAAAGCCATACTTGATCTTAAACTGCGGAATAAATATCCAGATCTTCACTTTGGTGCAGTCATTGCAGAGGATTTCATCTTGGAATTAACACAAAACAATACAGATACGGGTCTTGCTTTAAGAAACGCAAAAAATAAATATCTAGAAAAAGATGCAAATTCAACATTTCTCTGGACACCTCCGCTCACGCTTTCTACAGGATGTAGCGTTATTGATCAGGAATTTTTTGATTCTGTACAAACCGGTTTATTTGGAAATGATCGAACTAGAGTACTTGACAAAAAATATGTCGCCTTGCATGAATTCATTCTGTATGGTGATCCAGCATTTAATCCATATCAACCATGTAATGAGAGTTGATTAGATTACATATAATGGAATGACTAGGTATACTTCTTAATGAGGATACCTGTAAATATTATTTTCTCGTTTACAAAATACAAGATATCCTAGTTTACTTTTTTGTTCAGCATATTGATGATTTCTTGTGATAATTGTTCCGGCATTACTTTTTATAATATACTTCCAAATAGTCATTTTCTT
>JAUWCF010000044.1 GCA_030609445.1 Thermoplasmatota archaeon
ATTAGTTAGATTTAGAAGCATCATATGGTCATGTCGCTATGAATATCAAGAATAATTGTGCATAAATTTTAGCTATTTGTTCACTCAAACGGCTAAAACTATGGTTTTAGCATTTAAAACTGGCCCGATTCTTAGAGACTATTCAAAGAATAACATATACACAACTATCGATGCAAAGATTATGGATGGTGATGAGATAACACTCTCTCCACCAGTTGTCTCAGGTGGATAAATTATAATGATGGCAAAATCAAAATTATCAATTATTCTTCTTTTCTTTGTATTTATAACTCTTATGCAGTCGGTTGCTGCTGAAGAACTCATTGTCGTAGATTTCTATTATTCAGCATCATGTGGATCATGTGATGCATATAAACCAATCATTAGACAGATAGAAGACGAGGTGAATTATAACGGAAAGGTTGTTACAAATTGGAAAGACGTCGGTTCAAATGATACATATTATCAGGAGTGGAGGGATTATGATTTTTATGGTTATCCAAGCGTAGTCGTCTGTATTAATAAAGATAATGTAACTAAAATCCCAAAAAGCATTCTTACCTATGCTAAGGTGTCAGAGACTATAGATTTATATCTTGCAGGAATTGAAGCTAATCCGACATATGATGAAGGTATACTTCGATTTGACATACCTTTTATAGGAAATGTATCGGTGAATCTCTCAAGTCTTTCTCTACCTGTTCTTACTGTATTGTTAGGTGCTGTTGATAGTGCCAATCCTTGTTCGATTTTTATTTTATTCATTCTTCTCAGCTTGCTTGTTCATTCACAATCACGAAAAAGAATGCTCTTGGTTGGAGGCATCTTCATCTTCTTTTCTGGACTCTGGTATCTTATCTTCATGTTTATCCTGTTAAGGACATTTGGTGCTTTAGAAGCAGGAATACTCTCAATTGTTGTCGGTAGTATAGCAATTATTTTTGGGATATTTAATATTAAAGATTTTTTCTTTCCAAAAAAAGGAGCGTCTCTCAGTATACCTGAAGAAAAAAAACCAGGATTATACAAACAGATGAGAAACATCGTAAAAACTCCTTCTGTCTTCGCCGCAATTATTGGTACAATATTTTTAGCAGTGACCGTTAATTTATTTGAATTATTATGCAGTCTTCAATGGCCTCTCTATTATATAGCTAGATTAAGCCAGTATAATTTTACCGATACTCAAAATTATATGCATATAATTTTTTATAATATCGTCTATGTCATCCCTCTTATTGTTATTGTGTTACTTTTTATCTTCTCTATTAGTCGAATGAAGATTTCAGAATGGCAAGGTCAAAAGTTAAAATTGTTCTCTGGTATTATGATTTTCTCATTTGGCTTGCTCTTTATAATTGATTATAAGATGTTAGAAGACTTTGTAACACCAATAGCATTACTTTTGTTTAGTATAGTATCAACAGTTGTTATCTCTTATATCTGGATGAAATGTTCAGGAGGCAAATGGGGAGTAAGGTTATCTTTGTTAAAGGAAAAAATTGGAAAATGGGAGAAAGAAGGATGTAAGGTAGATAAACTGGAAGAAAAGATAGAGTCAAAAGAAAAAAAATCTAAGAAAAAGAAGAATTGAGCTTGTAGTTTTTAAACAATAATCTTTATCAATACTTTATCAACTATGTTGCTCAACAAGATCTGTAATATCCGTTGGGAACTGAGCCTGTTTCACATCTGCTGTTTTAAACGCCTCGATTTTCGATTTAGCAGTACCTTTTCCTTGCGCAATAATTGCTCCTGCATGTCCAACTGCATTTGGGCGACGTAATAAACTTGGTGACATCAAAAAACTATGGGACTGGTATGATGATAATACTATTCTTATAGAGGATTATGAAAAAATTATGAATTATGGCACCGAAGAAGAAAAAGAAAAAATAAAAGATAAAATGCAAATTGGTGTCTTCCAGGATATTCAAAAACCCGGGTTTTTTGAGGAATATGAAAAACTGGTGATGAAGATTCAAGAGAAAAAAATTAAGGGAGGCGGGGGGGAAGAAATGAAAAAGGAGATAAGAATCTGTGGTTTCGGAAGGCTCATCGTGTTACAAACTATGCCCTAGACAGAGGTGCTGATGCGATGGTGCTTTCTTGTCCTTTGTGCTGGTTTAACCTTGACATGTGTGGTAAAGAAGCAGAAAAAATGTTTAGGGGATATAAACAAATACCTACTTACTATTACACTCAACTCATAGCTGTTGCACTAGGTTTGGATCCTAGTGTTTATGGTTTTGATCAACATGTTGTTGACCCGATGCTTTTGTTAAAGAAGAAGGGGGGTCTTTAAAAAATAAAAAAAAATTGAAGATTAAAAAATGGTGGTAGTTATGGTTAAGGAAAAAAAGAAATCAGAAGATGGAAAAAACAAAAAACTGCAGCTTGCGTTTTATTGGGCCGCTAGTTGTGGTGGTTGTGAAATAGCAGTACTTGACATTGATGAAAAAATATTGGATGTTGTAGCAATTGCTGATATCCTATTTTGGCCAGTTGCAATGGATTTTAAATACAAGGATGTCGAAGCAATGAAGGATAACCATATTGACGTCTGCTTTTTCAATGGTGCAATTCGTACATCTGAACAGGAACATATGGCTAAACTTTTACGTAAGAAATCAAAAGTGCTTGTAGCATTTGGTTCTTGTGCTGTTGCTGGTGGCATACCTGGTCTTGCAAATATTGCTAACCGCGAAGAAATTTTCAAAGTCTCGTATTTGGATAATCCATCGACTGATAACCCAAAAAAAGCCGTTCCTAAAACCTCAGTTAAGGTTAAAGAAGGAACACTAACACTACCGGAGTTTTATGATACTGTTAAAAGTCTTGATCAAACAGTTGATGTCGATTATTATCTACCCGGATGTCCCCCAACACCTGATCAGATTATGACTGCTGTTGGCGCAATTGCTGAAAATAAACTACCGCCAAAAGGATCTGTAATTGGTCCATTAAAATCAGTATGTGATGAATGTAGATTTGAGAAATCTGAAAAAAAGATAACAAAGATAAAACGGATCTACGAGCTAGATAAAATCGAGGATAAATGTCTACTTGAACAAGGTATAATATGTCTGGGGCCAGCAACGCGTGGTGGATGCGGTGCACGATGCTTAGATGCAAACATGCCATGTACCGGCTGCGGTGGACCAACGCCTAACTCCTTAGATCAAGGTGCTAAGATGATGTCGGCTCTTGCATCTATTCTTGGACTGGAGGGTGAAGAAAAAATGAGTGAAGAAGAAATTCAGGAACTGATTGATCAGGTAGTTGACCCAGTTGGAACGTTTTATAAATATGGTCTTCCAACTGCTCTTATCAATAGGAAAGTGATGAAAAAATGAAAACAATTACAATTGATCCAATAACCCGGCTTGAAGGACATGGTAAAATAAGTATTTTTCTTGATGCAAAAGGAGATGTTGCAAACGCGTATCTGCAGATTCCTGAACTGCGAGGATTTGAACGGTTCGCACGTGGTAGACGAGCAGAAGATATGCCTCAGATCACATCAAGAATTTGCGGTGTCTGTCCTGTTGCACATCATTTCGCAGCGACAAAAGCACTAGATGCTGCTTTCAATGTTGAACCTACTTCTGCTGCAAAAAAACTCAGGGAGCTTATGTACTGTGGATACATCATTTATGATCATATTCTCCATTTTTATTATCTTGGAGGACCAGATTTTATCGTTGGACCTGATGCACCACCAGCGAAAAGAAACATCCTTGGTGTAATCGAAAAAGCAGGTCTTGAAATTGGTAAAGAAGTAATCAAACACAGAGCATATGGTCAAAAAATAACTGCCATTCTTGGTGGAAAAGCTACTCACCCTGTTTGTGGACTACCTGGTGGAGTATCAAAAGGTCTTAACAAAGATGAAGTAAAAGACATAGAAACAATGGGTAAATCCTGCGTTGAATTTGCTAAATTCTCATTGAAATTATTTGATGATATAGTGTTGAAAAACAAGGATTATTTAGATATGATTCTTAGTGACCCATATACTCTGAAAACATACAACATGGGACTTGTTGATAAAAACAACAAGGTAAACTTCTACGATGGAAAAATACGAGTAACCGACCAGAAAGGAAAGGAACATGTAAAATTCGATGTCAAAGACTACTATAAGATTGTTGCTGAACATGTTGAAGAATGGAGTTACACCAAATTTACATATCTAAAAGATATTGGCTGGAAAGGTTTCAAAGATGGCAAAGAAAGCGGAATTTACAGAGTGGGGCCACTCGGCCGTCTCAATGCTGCAGAAGGTATGGCTACTCCATTAGCGGACAAGGAATACAAACGATTTTTTGAAACACTAGGAGGTAAAGCAGTGAATTCTACACTTGCTTTCCACTGGGCACGACTCATCGAACTCCTCCATGTCTCAGAGAGAGCAATGGAATTAATCAAAGATCCTGAGATCACTTCGACAAAAATTAGGAATCCCGTAGGTGAACCCGGTGAAGGAATCGGTGTAATTGAAGCTGCTCGTGGAACACTAATTCATCATTACAAACTTGATAAAAACGGACTAATAGACAAGGCTAACCTTATTGTTGCAACAACAAACAATGCAGGAGCTATCAATATGTCAGTACGGGATGCGGCAAAGGGAGTTATAAAGAAAGGAAAGGTCAACGATGGATTGCTAAACATGGTAGAAATGGCATTCCGTGCTTATGATCCTTGTTTTGCCTGTGCAACACACACCCTACCTGGTGGCATGCCACTTGAAGTAAATATTTATGATAAAAACAAAAAGCTATACAAAACACTTAGACGAAGTTTGTAGAGGAAAACAAAAAATGAAAACCATAGTCCTAGGAGTTGGAAACCCGATTCTATCTGATGACGGAGTTGGAATACACGTTGCAAACCAGCTAAAACAAAAAATCAATGACCCAAACATTGCAATAGATGAAGCACTCACAGGCGGTATGAACCTGCTAGATCTAATCCTAGGATATGACAAAGCAATAATAATTGATGCGGTCAAGATAGACAATGGTGAAGAGGGAGAGGTGAAAAGAATCCCTCTACGCAATTTCTCTACAATGCACTCATGCAACCCTCATGATGTGTCACTAACCGAAGCTATTCAAATGGCAGAGAAACTTGGGGAGACAAGGATTCCCAAAGAAATCGTCATCATAGGAATAACGATGAAAAAACTGCCATGTGAATTTGGAGAAAAACTTAGTGAAAAAATAGCTACGGCAGTTCCAAAAGCCGTAGAAATGACGCTTAATGAAATAAAAAAAGATAATTAAAATCTCAAGTTGAGGTGAAAGAAAAGATGGCAAAAGAATTCGAACCAAATATTATCGGGTTTTTATGTAACTGGTGTTCCTATGCTGGTGCTGATCTAGCGGGAACAAGCAGGATAAAATATCCGCCAAATATTAAATCAATACGTGTGATGTGCTCAGGGCGAGTTGACACAGTGTTTGTACTCGAGGCTTTGAAAAAGGGTGCCGACGGGGTACTTATTGCTGGATGTCATCCAGGTGACTGCCACTATCAATCTGGGAACTACAAAACAAATAGACGCATCAAACTTTTGAAAAAATTCCTAGGAGAAATGGGAGTAGAACCAGCTCGTGTAAGATTTGAGTATATCTCTGCTTCTGAAGGGCAAAAATTTGCTCAGGTTGTTACTGAGTTTGTAGATGAACTCAAAAAAATGGGACCAAGCACTTTGAAAACACAACTAGAATAGAATTCGTTTCAATTGCATCTATCCTTTTATTCAGTTAATCCAAAGTAAATAGTAATATAACTAAACTAGATATCCTCTGAGCCTTGTGGGGAATGTTATGGACCAAATTGATGAAAAAAAACTACTTGAAAAAGCCGAGAAGCCCGGGAAAGATGCAATGCGTCTTCATCCGTTCTATCGTGGAAAGATAGAAGTTATCCCCAAATGTCGGGTTCGTGATTTCAATGATTTTGCTATTTGGTATACACCGGGTGTTGCAGAACCATGTAAAGAAATTCAGAAGCATCCTCTAAAAGTCTACGACTATACAAACAAGTGGAATACTGTAGCCGTGGTGAGTGATGGGACCCGAGTGCTTGGTCTGGGGGATATTGGTCCTGAAGCCAGTCTTCCAGTAATAGAAGGCAAATCACTGCTTTTTAAGTATCTCGGTGGTGTTGATGCTTATCCGATTTGTTTGGATACAAAGGATCCTGATGAGATTATTCAGGCGGTTAAATGGTTAAAGCCTAGTTTTGGTGGAATAAACCTTGAGGATATAGCGAAACCAAAGTGTTTCTACATTCTAGAAAAACTCAAGAAAGAGATGGACATTCCTGTATGGCATGATGACCAACAGGGAACTGCAACTGTTGTAACTGCTGGTGCCATCAATGCATTAAAACTAGTCGGCAAAAAAATAGATACTGCACTAGTCACTATGGTTGGAGCAGGTGCCGCAAACATTGCCATTGCTCGGGTGTTAATTGCCGCAGGCGTTAAACAAAAAAATATTATCATGGCTGACAGTAAAGGGATACTTCATCCATCAAGAAAAGACCTTGAAAAAAACAAGCAACACAATCCTGAAAAATGGAGTATGTGTTTGAAATCAAATGGTGAAGGTAGAACAGGCTCTGTCGCCGATGCACTACGAGATGCTGATATGTGTATCGCAGCAAGCAAACCTGGTCCTGGAATCATACAAAAAGAATGGGTGGCTACAATGGCCAATGATTCCATAGTTTTTGCAACAGCAAATCCTGTTCCTGAGATTTGGCCATGGGAAGCAAAAGAAGCTGGTGCACATATCATTGCAACCGGTAGATCTGATTTTCCAAATCAAATTAATAATTCATTGGGATTTCCTGGCATATTTAGAGGGGCACTTGATGTTAGAGCAGAAACAATTACTGATGAAATGTGTATTGCAGCAGCCTATGAACTAGCCAAAACAGCAGAAGATGAAGGAATGGACGATGAGCATATTGTTCCAACAATGGATTCGTGGGAAGTCTTTCCTCGCGAAGCCGTTGCCGTTGGATTACAAGCCATCTCACAAGGAATCGCCCGAGTTAAACCGTCAAAACAAGAACTTTATACTCATGCTGAAGGAATAATCAAAAAGGCTCGTGATAAAACACACATGTTCATGAAAGAGGGATTTATTGCCTGTACCCCTGAATGATATCTATTGAAAAGGTATTGGTGTACACAGAGAGACTTAGACTGGATTGGTTCTCTACTGGTAAATAAGCTAAATTTAAGCAAACTGTCAATGAATTATGCCATATTTTCTACTTACATCATCAACAATAGTTAAAGCTTCTTTGAAACAACTTCAGCAGCCTTTATGAT
>JAUWCF010000150.1 GCA_030609445.1 Thermoplasmatota archaeon
GGATAAAACCAAGAGAATTTGTTAAAACATTGTTAGATTATATTGTAAAAAAAGAATTTCCAGACCTTCATTTCGGATCTCTTATTGCAGAGGATTACATGTTAAATCTAATAGAGGGCGATGCTACTGTTGGTATGGCCCTTCGAAATGCAAAAAATAGCTATCTTCCTAAAGACGCCGGGTTTAGTTTCAGGATGGGATCAATACTTGATACAGAAAAAGATGCAAATATGGATATAAAAAACACGTGTCATAGAGTTTTTATTTTGTATGGAGATCCTGCTTTCAATCCTTATCAGCCGATAAATAATTCTTGATTTTATAACAGAATCGCAATAACATCAATACTGGCAGATGCAGTTTTTCCCTCATCGTCGTAGGCTGTAACTGTTATTGTGTGTCTTCGAACAAGATGTTTGATAAGTGATACTTTTCTAAACGTCCACTCATAGGGTTCCTGGGTGACTGTCTCTTTAAGATCATCATCGATGTAAAATTCAACTTTTTCAACCTTGGAGTCATCTGACACATAGGTCTTCACAGTTGTCTTGCCGATAAGAATCGTATTTTTCCAAAACGGCGTCATCCGTTTTGCATTACCAAACAGGTTTATCCTCAGTTTCTTTGGATATTCAATACCGACTTGTGGCGGCAGGTTTCCGCCCTCAACGACAGACGCTGCGGCTGTAGCATCAGCATAATACGCATCAAAAGGATGATAATGATCAAGATTAGAAGGATTGGAATCCTTCTTGATTGGCTTTGAATTAAAGACAACTGCTATTACCATAAGATTATCAGGATCTAAATCTGAAGCAGGCCACAACTTTGAATCAGAAATACTCTTTCCAGCAGGTATTGTAACATCCTTATCAATTATGTAATCTAGAAAACCAAAAGAATATGGAACGCCATCATAGTTATACCAACGAGATATTTTTTCCACCAGATATACTTTAAGTCGGCCTTCATATTTTTCATCTTCATTGTTTTCTATAAATACGGTGGTTTCAAATTCTTCGGTTTTATTATCCCAATCTGCATCGACCTCTATATTTAAGTTTGGTACGTTTCTTGATGTAGCGGCAGATATCTTATCTTCAAAATCAGATTTGTCAAGTTTGATGTCTTCTGTTTCATCAAGAACGTAATAGCCACCGTCAATATATGTTGTTGGAAAATCATGAATATTGTAGTCTTCAATTAAATGCTGTTCAGCTTTATCATTTTCATCATAAACCATACTTACATAGTAAAAACGATAGTCATCTGACAAATACATTTCATGTAGAATTTCTCCAGTAGCGGGACAGTTCTCACTCCATCCTGCAGCACCCAGCTCAATAAAAACAGTATGAGGGTATTGTTGATCATCGTCGTTATCGTCATCAGTTGTTTCAGCCTCTGTTGTAAAACTGAAAACTGGGCTAGCTGTTGAATCACCGTTATCATCCCAAGCAACTATCTTCCAGTGATATGTTGTCTCATATCCAAGTGTTCCTGGATTATATATTGTTGCAGATTGTCCTGTTGCAACTTTTGGCGGTGGAGATGTCACTCCAAAATATACATCGTAGGTTACAAAGTTGCCATCTGGATCACCACCAGCCCAGCTAAGATTAGCAGTAATACCTACATCGGCAGAACCATCATATGGAGAAAGAACAGTAGGTTGATTTGGTGAAGTATTCTCATATTCGACAAATTCTGAATAAAGTAAATACCCTAAAGGGATAATAAAAACCATAATGGCCAATACCACGACTATTTTGATTGCTATTTCTTTATTCATATAACAATCAGTTGAAATGTTTTTATATATTTAAACGTGATTATTGTTATTTTGTTATAAAAATAGATGGGGCTAAATAAAGTCATTTATATGTCCTGTCATTTCTGCATCAAAAAGAAGGTTTTTTGTAACATTTTAGATACGTACTTTTCTATTACGGGCTTTAGGTTCTAACTTTCCAAGAAAGACTCTTAGAAGATTTGGATAATCACTTTTTGTTTTTCCAGCGCCATATCCAACCTTACTTATTTTCATCATAGGCATATCACCAAAATGATCGGTAAATGTTGTAATTATTGCAGCACCTGTAGGAGTAACTAGTTCTTGTTTTCTATCTGTCGAATACACAGGTACGTTTTTTAACAGTTCAACTGTTGCCGGAGCAGGTACTGGAATTACTCCATGTGAACATGTTACAAAACCATTGCCAAGTGGAAGATGCGAACAATATATCTCTGTAATACCTAGTTTATCGACTCCAATTACTGCCCCAACAATATCGATGATGGAATCTACGGCCCCCACCTCATGAAAATGGATTTTTTCAACTGTTGTATTATGAACTTTACTTTCTGCTCTGGCAAGTTTTTCAAATATTTCTTTGCTTATCTGCTTGATCTCTTTATCAAGTGTGCTTTCGTCAATGATTTTATTGATATCTGAAAGATTACGATGATGTTGTTTTTCTTTAACAACAATATCTACATCTGTTCCAGCAAGATGGTTTCTTTCAACTTTTTTAACGTTGATTTCATAGCCTGAGAGATTAAGTTTTTTAAGCTCCTTTTTCAAGAATTCTTCGTCTAAACCTAGATCAATAATAGATCCAAGAATCATATCTCCACAGATGCCTGAAAAACAATCAAAATATGCTACAGTCATCACATTTTCACCTATTTATCAAACTAGCGAAATACCCTGCGCCAAAACCATTATCAATATTTACAACAACAACACCTTCGGCACATGTATTCATCATGGTAAGAAGAGGTGCAACGCCTTTAAAACTTGCACCATAGCCGACACTTGTTGGAACAGCAATTACCGGGCTGGCGGTTAATCCACCTACAATACTTGCAAGGGCGCCCTCCATACCAGCAACAACAATGAGAACACTTGCATCAAAAATCTTATCCTTGATGTCAAATAACCGATGAACACCAGCAACACCGACATCATATGCTTTTTCAACCGTATTTCCCATAAGTTCTGCTGTAACCACCGCTTCCTCTGCAACAGGAATATCAGATGTTCCAGCCGTGATCACAAGAATCTTACCTTTTTTTGGTTTTAATTGTTCTCTTTTTATTACTATTGTTTTTGCAAGCTCATTATATTCTGCTTCAGGATAAGTTTTTTTAACGGTGGTAAATATTTTTTTGTTTGCCTTTGTCGCAAGAATACTGTGATCTCTTTTAGCCATTGATTCAAGGATTGTAAGAATCTGAGAAATTGTCTTACCCTGGCAAAAAATAGTCTCTGCAAATCCTTT
>JAUWCF010000159.1 GCA_030609445.1 Thermoplasmatota archaeon
GGGAGGTTACGAGGCAAACCAAGAAGGTCATTGACCTCTTGGAAGTACCTATTACCGAAAGATTGGGACTTTAGAGAGATAATGTCACGTTTCAGTGCAAAACATCATAATGAACTACATAATTCTACAACGATGTTCCTTCAACCTGATGAACAAGTTACATTATTTGGAAGAGATTTTTTTCATATGAAGTTTCATATGAAATTACTCAAATTCATAATTGAATTTTCGGAAAAGAAAAAGCAAAGGAAACTAGCAAATGAAATGAGTAAAAACGATTTAACGATGAAGGGAATGAAAACACACATTGTAAAATCTACTTACCAAATACGGAAAAATGGTGAGGAAAAAAGGTAACTATCAGAGGAAAAGTATTATAAATGGGTTTATTATTCACCAGAACTACATCATCCTAGGAAACAAGGATAACGTGATATGCTTATGTTGATGTAAATGGCAGATAAAAATACCATTGAAGCCGTTGAAAAGGCTTTAGAAGGATCAAAAAAACTTAATCGAAAGTTTAAACAAACAATTGATTTAGCAGTAACTCTTAAAAACGTTAGTTTGAATGAGTCAAAAAATCGAATCGACGAAGAAATCATTCTACCAAACGGGAGGGGAAAAGAGTCTAAAATCGCTATTTTTGCTAGTGGAGAACTTGCATTAAAAGCAAAAGGAAAGGTTGATTTAATCGTTAAACCTGAAGAGATTGAAGATCTATCTGGCGATAAAAAGAAGTTTAAAAAAATCGTTGATGATTATGATTTTTTCATTGCAGAAGCACCATTGATGCCAACCATTGGTAAAACACTTGGTGTTATACTAGGTCCACGAGGTAAGATGCCGAAGCCGGTCCCACCTCAAATTGATATAACAGGTATCGTAAAAAATTTAAGAAATACTGTAATACTACGTTCCAAGGCAAATAAAACATTTCATACAATTGCTGGAAAAGAAGAGATGGATAAAGAAAAAATCGCAGAAAACATTGACGCAATCATCAAACGACTTGAATCAAAACTTGAACGAGGACGAATGAACATTAGCTCTGTTTACGTAAAAACTACAATGGGACCTTCAGTGAGGATAATCTAAGGTGAATGCAATGGCACATGTAGCGAAATGGAAACACGGGGAAATTGAACAACTCACTACTCTTTTGACATCAAATAAAATAATTGGTGTTGCAGAGATTGGAGGTATCCCTGGCCCTCAGCTTCAGAAGATGAGAGCAAACATCCGTGCAAAAGCTCAGATTCGTTGTGCGAAAAATTCACTCATACTAAGAGCACTTGATGAAGCAGAGAAAAAGATCAAAGGAATAACTGCTTTAAAAGATGAAATTAACGGGCAGACTGTACTCATTGCAACAGATATGAATCCTTTTGTACTCTTTAAAGAGATGAAACAAACACAGACAATGGCACCTGCAAAAGGTGGAGAGATAGCAGCCTATGACATTGAGGTAAAAGCAGGAGATACACCATTTAAACCAGGGCCGGTTGTTGGAGAACTACAAAAAGTAGGTATTCCTGCAGCAATTCAAGAAGGAAAGGTTGTCATAAAGACAGATAAAGTCATTGTTCCTGAGGGAGAAAAGATTCCCACTGATGTTGCACAAATGCTTACAAGACTTGAGATATTTCCTATTGAGATAGGTATGAATCTTCATGCTGTCTTTGAAGACGGTAACATCTTCAAACCAGATGTCCTTGATATTGATTTTGATAAATTTATGTCACAATTACTACAAGCATCATCAAATGCATTTAGCCTTGCAATAGAAACAGGATTGGCAACAACGGACACAATTATACCTCTCTTAAGCAAAGCACACCGTGATGCGCATACACTTGCGATAGAGAGTAAAATCTACACAAAGGATACCATAACACAACTCATCTCAAAGGCAAATGCATCTATGCTTTCAATAGCAGCAAATGCTAAAGATGCGTTAGATGATGATTTAAAAGAAAAAGTAACTTAGGAGGAAAACGACAATGGAATATGTATATAGCGCAATGCTTCTTCATTCCGCAGGTCAAAAAATCGACGAAGCAAACATAAAAAAGGTTCTCACTGCCGCTGGCGTGAAAGCTGATGATGCAAGAATCAAAGCACTTGTTGCATCTCTTGACGGAGTCAATATAGACGAGGCGATAAAAACAGCTGCAGTTCCTGTAGCCGCCGCTGCACCCGCACAAGCACCTGCTGAAGAGAAAAAAGAAGAGAAAAAGAAAGAAGAAAAGAAAGAAGAAGTTTCTGAAGAAGAAGCTGCAGCAGGACTCAGTGCATTATTCGACTAAAAATTGAAGGTTTTTTTAGCCTTCTTCTTTTTTCGTTTTTTAAAATTATACATTATAACAGAGTAGAAAATAAAAGGTTTCTAAAAAAAGCTATTTTTTGGGAAAAGTGGGGGACGGGATGCATTGGATAGGAGGAATGTACCTTTAGTGGAAAGCAGATACCTAAAGGAGCCTCCCCAATTCTTTTTTGACTTTGTCCCCCAATCCCAAATATTTTTTTCGAATAAATAGTTTTCTCTTTCACTAATTACTCCGGTTAAGACAAAAAAATGACAGGAGTAACAAATTCTTTTGGTTTACACACAAATTTGTGTTATATCTTGCTCTGACGTTAGTTTTGACAGCCGCCAACTCTAAGACTAGGATCACCCAGAAGAATGAATTCCTCAATTGTGAAATAATCCATTCCAACATTATCTATGTAGTCATTTTGAGCAAGAGTGAGCATCTCACCTGCGGTTACTCCATCTTCATAAGCTTTAAAGAAGCTGACATCTAAGTATCCTGCTCCTGCAAATACTCCATGTTCATTTACCCATGTATAGGCAGTTCTTGTAGAGCCAATTGTTGCTATCGCACCGCCACCTTCTTCTTTAATGAAACTCCAGGCAAAACATGGATAAAACACTGCTACTTCTCCTTAAATAGCCCGATTAATGGCAAAAAGTGCAAAAGTATTGTTTACATAATGGACGACCCGTTTAATCCTGTTTTTTCTATATTGAAAAACAGAATTTATAAAAAGTCCAGATTCTTCAAATTA
>JAUWCF010000092.1 GCA_030609445.1 Thermoplasmatota archaeon
AATGAAGAATACTTTAAACTATTAATAAAAAGAAGGGGAAAAAAGCGAAGAATTAAATTTCACAAGAATCAGAAAGAAGATAACACGTTAAACCAAGATAACCCCATTTTACCTACGTTTCGACTGGAAATAACATGAGTGACAAGGAGTGGGAGCACTGGGATTTGAACCCAGATCGGCGGGTCTCTTCTTAGGTCATCGCTCCAGTTACTCATCACGAATCAGATGACCCTATTATAATCATTCCTAACTGGAGCCCACAATGATGCCGGGTTACACCATGCTCCCATTCTTACTTTCTTCTACTCCTTTTTTCTCGTCGCATCCGTTTTTTCCGCCATTTCCAACGCATGTTGCCTCTTTTCTTCCAGACTCTTGAACTACGCTTCATTTAGATTTCCTCTACATATGTATAGCTTGCCGTAAAATAGAATGCCATATTTAATAGTTTAGTATGATATCAGATAGAAAAACAGAAACATATCTTCAAAGATGACACATTGGCTTTACGTTATTTTTTTATCCATCCAAACATACTTACACCGAGTACAGTACCAGCCAGAAGAAATCCACTCCTGTTTTCCATACACCGGGTTTTTATGTCGAAATAACCGAACGAATTTAAGATCACATTTAGGACATTTACCATCATATGATTCTTCGTAATCATCTCCACCAACTGGATACATTAATGTATCTGAAGCAACAGTGTACACATATCCACATTCTGTACAACGCCATGCAATAGGAATCCATTTTCTTTTTCCATCAACCGTCTTATTTTGATAAAGTCTAACAGCTTTGGATCCACATTTCATACATTTCTTCTTAATGTATCACACCACCAACACATATAAGAGACATGTTATACAGTACATAAATCATTATATCGTTTTAATAGGTATCTAAAATACGGGCTTGAGGGGATTCGAACCCCTGACCGATCGGTTAAGAGCCGATTGCTCCACCTAGCTGAGCTACAAGCCCAAAAAACAAGAGAAACATCTGAATTATGTGATGCATATTAAATTTTTTCTTCTAATTTTTTTATTATCGAATCATCAACCTTCGATAAATACTTCGCATCAATTCTATCGGTAATATAAACATCATGTCCTGCACGATAAATTTTAACACCATCTTTTATTGCCTTTTTGCCATCAATTCTCAAGATAAGTGGTTCTTCAGTTCTCACCCTTCCTGCCTCTATTGCTTTTTCCATACTTCCACTGAGATGCACATGTTTCCGATCTATAGGATTCAATCCACCTTCAAGTATGATGTCCATTTCTTCTTCGGTCACTGGATAAAAAAATTCATCAATTTCGGCAGGTGGCAGATCATCAAGATTCACATCGATAGTATGGCCATAGGTCGCTCGCACCATTCCACCATCAATTTGATATCTGCCTTTAGGGTCAGAAAGCGCGATAGCTTCTATATGGTGATTGCGTATCCAATGAAATCCTGATCTACTAACACCAATTGATTCAACAAACTCGGAGATATCAATCCATCCATGTCCATCTATCATCACACCGAGTTTCTCTGGAAAATGACGAAGTACTCCCGCCATAATACGCCCTAGCGAATTAAGCTCTTTATCAGTCATTAAGAATTTGCCTTTCTCGTCACATATGGGGCATGATTCACCACGAAAATACCCATGATCATTACATTCTGCTAACATTTTTTTTCAAACCCGTAATTAGAATATTAAGTATAAGTTTTTGTATTCGTTTTCTATTACACGCTTTGGTGACTTTTTGGAACAAGAAGAAATGAAGAAACTTGCCGCAGAAAAAGCAGTTGAGTACATCGAGGATGACATGATCGTTGGACTTGGAACAGGCTCAACTGTCGAATATGCGTTAAAAAAACTAGGAGAAATGGTAAAAGAAGGATTGAAAATACAAGGGATTCCAACATCACTTCGGACAAAGAAATCAGCAACAAACTATGGCATTCCACTAACAGATTTAAAAGAACATACAGAAATTGATGTAACAATTGATGGAGCTGATGAGGTAGATTCAAATCTATATTTAATTAAGGGTGGTGGCGGAGCATTAACCCGAGAGAAAATCATTGCATATCATTCAAAAAAAGTAATTATCATCATTGATGAAACCAAGGTTACAAAACGATTAGGAGTTGACTTTGCATTACCCGTTGAAGTGACAAAATATGGATGGAATGCTACTATGAAAAGTCTGGAAGATCTGGGTTGTACTCCAGAACTGAGAACAATCACCGGTGAACCATACATTACTGATAATCAAAATTACATAATTGATTGTGATTTTGGGAAAATCGATGAACCAGAAGTTCTTGAAAAAGATATTAACTTGATTCCGGGTGTTGTAGAAAACGGGTTGTTTATTGATCTTGTAAGTGAGGTAATAGTTGGTAGTAAACAAGGAATAATGACTCTTGAAAAACAAGTCACTTCAATAGGAGAATTATAATAACATAATGATGCACTGCAACTGTATTATAGAAATTTTTAAGAAAAAAAGATGGGGAAACCATTTTTAACGAAATAATCCCATATATTGTTTAATACTACTTGGCTCTAGATATATTTCAGTGAGTTCTGCAGCAGTTCCTTCATCAATTCCTTGATGCATGAGCTCCTTTTGAAATACACGTCCAGCTTTTTTTGCATCACGTTTAAGCCTTAAGAATGATCCTCCAAGTCTTAACATAAGTGAGGGAAGGTAAGACAGAAGCGCCACGAATGCTCGAAAGCCTCCAGCTGAACCTTGATCCTCAGTGTTTTTAACCATGGATTCTGGCCCCTACTCATGATGTCCTTGATGACCGCCGAACTTACTCATCATTTTCCCAAGGTTTAAGGTTGAAAGATATTGGCTTGTCAGCTCAAATGCTTGCTCATCAGTCATACCTGCCGCCTTTAATTCCTTGTAGAATATTGCAGCTGCCTCAGCGTATTGTTTCGCACTTTTTGGACTGTAAAGAAGATCACTGAACTCTCTTAAAAGCCCGGGGACTTTTTCTGATACAACATCCAATATTTCCTTTATTTTTTCTGGGTCTGGTATTCCTTCATGTTTATTCATATTTCATATACCTCCAAATTTGTTTTCAAACTAGGCTACGGTGACCAGTTTATATATTAATACCGAGCAGTTGTGACCACTTATTGATCACATCCGGCGATAAACTATAGACAGAAAGTGACCTTTTTTGCTGTTTACAAATGACGTTTTTTTTAGTTAGCTCATTTAGTTTCTCACGGATTATCCTTCGAGATGCAGTACCGCGCTTGCTTCGTACAAGTTCTGTAATCTGAGAAACATTCTGCTCATTTCTATCAAGAAGAACCCGGACAATCTCCTTAGAAATCGAATCTTTTACTTCAGGAAGAATAAGATCAGGAGTAAGACCGCCATGTTCAAGCAATAATTGAACGACTTTCAGATAATTTGACGTAGTAGTCTGTACTCTCTGAAGCGGTTGAACCAATACTGAAATCATTTTTTCAAGTTCTGCAATTCGCTTATTCAGCTCTTTTACTTCCTTAGCTAAGTCTTTGCTCACAAAAAAATGCATCATATACCAAGTAAAAAGAACTTTTGATTCTCACATACAGAGTGCACTCAATACGTTTAAAAACAATTGGATAATCTGAAATACAAAAGATGAAGAAACTTAAAACTGCGAAACAAAAGATAATAAATCAACAACTAGAAATTAAGAATAAAATTGGTTCTATTGAAATTGAAGTAGGCTGGTTCAGACGGGTCTTTCACACGTTTGCAGCATCCTTTCTCATCTATTATCTGCTGCCTGATGAATCATTGATTAATATGTTAAAGATATATTTTGTTGTTGGTATTGTATTTTTTATTTTTATCTTAGAATATCTTCGAATAAAAGGATCATTAAATAGTAGTAATTTCTTTGGACTGAGAATATATGAAGAAAAAAGACCGGCAAGCTATGTATACTTTGGAGTTGCAACTCTTGTTTTACTTCTTTTCTTCCCTCAGCAAATTGCAATACCCTGCATTCTCTGCGCATGTTTTTCTGATCCAATAATTGGAGAAATACGACATCATTATGGCAAAAAAGAAGCATACATCATTGGTTTTTTTGTCTGCATATTTTTCTTTCTCATCACATGGTATACAGCTGAAATATGGATAATATTACCTGTTTCATTAATCGGTGCATCAGCAGCAGTAATTGGAGAGGCAAAGAAATTTTGGTTGATTGATGATGATTTTATGATTCAAATGCTACCAGCAATCATAATTCTCCTCCTTTGGCTGGGGTTTTTATTTGGAGGTATTAACATTTTACCAGCAGAATTAATTCTCCCCATCTAATATGAGGTAGACACAGTGAGAAAAGAAACAGAATATCTGAAAAAAGAAAAAGGCAATGCAAAATTACGACGAGCTGAACTATGGCTTGCACCACTTCTTATACTAGCCCCAATTCTTGTATCTGCTTTTTTGATAAACGACTGGTTTGTTAGAAGTTTTTCAACGGGAATTTCAAGATATGATGGTGAACTACTACTTGCAGTAATTATTCTTGCTGGAAACATACTATTTGATATTCCATTTATAAAATCTCTTAAGACGTCCAGTAGAAAATAGCATTATTTAACAAATTTTAAACTATAAAATCACTTGAGTACAATAATAGAATAAAATATGTTGTTCCAATATTTCTTAAAAAAACGTGCACTTTAAAAAAACCAATATTAAGGTCAAAAAGCACTATTAATTAAACAGGTTTTTATAAGAGACAATACAGTCGAAATGACAGCGATATCTTTTTTTGTTACATTTATCACAGTTTTTATCCTTGTGCATACATTTAAATTTAATTAACAGATAGCAACTTTGAAAATCTTATTTAGAAGGAGGCAAAAAATGAAAAAGAGAATAATAATTGGAAGTCTGTTGGCAGTTTTTTTTATGATAATGTTGCCAACAGCATGTGCGGTAGAATTCAACGCGTTTAAAGAAACAATGAAATCACAGCACCCTATTATAATGCCAGATATAGATGTTGAAGAG
>JAUWCF010000141.1 GCA_030609445.1 Thermoplasmatota archaeon
AAAAACTGCGTTAAAAAATAAAAAAATAAACTCAATAATTCTTTCAAGACCACTTCATATGAATTACGATAAAAAGGAAGTCAACTTGCTTCTTGAAAACTCTGAGGGCATTGGTCTTAGTAGCGTTTCTGACTGGGATTATTCAGAAATTGAAAAGATATCTGAGCATACGAAACATAAGAAGAAAAGATTTGTCTTGCATGCTAGTGAAGCTATACGAGAAGATATTGATGCAATTTTGGATTTAAAACCTGATTTTCTCATTCACATGATAAAAGCAACAGAATCGGATCTTATTAGAGTTAAAGAAGAAAACATCCCTATTGTTCTCTGCCCTCGCTCTAACGAATTTTTTCATTTAAAAACCAATATAACGCTTATGAAGAAAAGCAGAGTTGAGCTGATGTTAGGTACAGATAACGCAATGATAAACACACCAAATGTACTTGAGGAAGCACATTTTTTAATGAATACATCAAGAGTTTTTTCAGTTGAAGAGCTTCTCAACATGATAACATATACTCCAAGGAAAGCTTTAAATTTAGATGACTGTATTCAAGGTTTCAACCGCTCGTGTAACATTGTAGTTTTAGAAAAAAAATCATTAAAAACTGTATATATTCCAAAATAAATGGAGGGAACATATGAAAATAAAAGAAGTTATGTCAAAAGAATTAATTGTTGGCTATGTACCTGGAACCATTAGAGATGTGATGGGGATTCTTGCAAAACACAATGTTTCTGGAATGCCTGTCCTTAAAAAAGATACGAAAAACGTAATAGGTGTGGTGACAAGAAATGATATCTTTAAAAATTCGAATGAAGAACAACTTGCTCTAATAATGAGTACTGATCCTGTTATTATTAATAAAGATAAAGATATACTTGATGCTGCAAAGCTACTTTATGAAAAGAGAATACATGGAATTCCCGTAGTAGACAAAAGACAAAATCTTGTTGGTATTATCAGCCCAACAGACATTCTCAAAGCCCTGCCAAATGAATATGATGATGTTGTAGAACATTACTATACCTCCAATCTTGTTCCTGTCTATCAAGAAACTCCGATAACAATTATTATGGAGATTATCAATGTGACAAATGAAACCGCCCTGCCTGTATTAAATGACAAGAGAGAACTTGCTGGAATCATAAGCGAAGGCGATCTGTTTAAACTCAGTCATATTAAAGAAAGTGTCGCTCAGACAGATATTGGAATGGGTGGAGATGAAGATGCATGGACATGGGAAGGAATACGAGATACTATTCGACTGCATTATTCCACAACACAGGTTGATCTACCTTCAGTACCTGCAAAAGAAGTTATGATCAAGGATATAATTAGAGCCTATAAAAATGATCCAATTTCAGAAATAGCTAGAAAAATGTATAAAAACAACATAAGTCACGTACCTGTTGTAAATTCTGAAAACAGACTGGAAGGAATGATTACCGATATTGATCTAATGGCATGTGCGTTTAAATCCTGCTAACGCATACTACAGATACTATGCCAGGAGAATAGTTTGATGCCTCAAGATATTTATGATAAAGTAATGATGCTTGCTAAAAGAAGAGGGTTTATTTATCCCTCTTTTGAGATATATGGCGGTGTTGCTGGGTTTTATGACTATGGACCATTGGGTTCCCAGCTGAAAAACAATGTTGAAAATCTCTGGAGACGTTTTTATCTCTTAAAGGACAATTGTATAGAGATAAACACACCCACAATCACTATTTATGATGTCTTAGAAGCCTCAGGACATGTTGAGGAGTTTACTGACCTTACTGTTGACTGTAAAAAATGTAAACGATCATACAAAGTCGAAGACATAATAGATGAAGATATCTCTGTTGAACAAGCAGTAAAGAAAGACGAGATAAAATGTCCGACTTGTGGTAAGAAACTATCAGATGCCCATCCAGTTAATCTCATGTTTTCAACAACAATTGGGATTGGTGAAGGAAGAAAAGCATTTCTGCGTCCTGAAACAGCACAAGGAATTTTTACAAATTTTCATCTACTGTATCGACATAACCGAGAAAAACTACCTTTTGGCGTCATTCAAGTTGGTAAAGGATATAGAAATGAGATATCACCAAGACAAGGAACACTTCGACAACGAGAATTTGCCATGGCTGAAGCAGAAATCTTTTTTGATCCAAACGATAAAACACATCCTAACTTTAACAGTATAAAAGAAAAAGAGTTGTACTTATTTGATAACGACAAAGAATTCAAACTAACCGTACAAAAAGCAGTTGATAAAAAAGTCATCAACAACCAGGCACTTGCCTATTATATGTATCTCACCCAAGATTTTTTGCTTACTGCAGGTGTCGATCCTAAAAAATTCCGATTTAGAAAACATGCATCTGATGAACTTGCACATTACGCAACTGAATGCTGGGATGTAGAACTTTTTAGCGAGCGTTTTGGCTGGATAGAATGTGTTGGTATCGCAGATCGATCTGCATATGATCTAAGCTCACACATTGACTCTTCTAGTACTGACATGTATGCACAAAGAAAATTTGATGAACCTAAAATCATCAATACAAAAAAGATAGCAGCGAAAATGCATGTTCTTGGACCACTTTTTAAAGATAAAGCAGGAAAGGTAAAAGACCTCCTTGAAAAGATGGATGTGAAAGATGCAACTAAGATTTCTATTACCTTAGATGGAAAAACAGTAGATGTACCAAATAAGTGTTATGAAATAGTAGAAACAAAAGAAAAACTGACTGGCGAAAAATTCGTACCACATGTAATCGAGCCTTCCTGTGGTATTGACAGAGTACTCTACTTTCTTCTTGAACACAACTATAGTGATGCGAAGAAAAAGGGTGAAGAATATAGAATATTAAAGCTTACTTCTCAGATGGCGCCTATTAAAGCAGGAGTGTTTCCATTAATTAATGATAAAAAACTTGTTGATATTGCAAAAAAGATTGACAATAATCTAAGAAATGCAGGTATTGCAACCTATTATGATGATGGAGGAACCATAGGGCGAAGATATGCTCGAATGGATGAAATAGGAACGCCTTTTTGTATCACCGTTGATCATGACACATTAAAAGATAATACAGTAACTGTTAGAGAGCGTGATACGACAAAACAAGAGAGGAAAGATCAGGATTTACTTGTTGAATTTTTAAAAGATAAAACTTTTTTTTAGACTCCAGGTACTGCTCTTTATATAAATAAAAAAATATGGAAAAAGGAAAATCAGGCAAACAAAAGCCTGACCTATTTTTATTAATATAGTTCGTGATGATGTTTTTTGAACAAGAGCCAGGTGGCATTATTTGAACACAAGTCAGGTGACGTTATTTGAACGACAGTTGGGTGTCGTTTATTGGACGGAATCCAGGTGTCGTTCTTTGAACGCAGGTTAATATATGATAGGGATTTAGG
>JAUWCF010000140.1 GCA_030609445.1 Thermoplasmatota archaeon
TTTGATGAGGTAACAGATGTAAATGCTGGAAGATATATGGACTGATTTCTAAAATGAGGGCAGTTGAAATCTAGGCAGAGGTATAAACATGGATTATATGAAGAAATGGTTTGATCAAATGGGTGAAATTTTTTTGATAGATGTTGGTATTGAACAGAATCATTCTGTTATAGATTTTGGTTGTGGGAAGGGCACTTATGTCATTCCAGCAGCAAGGGTAGTTGGAGCGGGAGGAAAGGTCTATGCTGTTGATAAAAATAAGGAATCTTTGGATGAATTGATGCAGATATCTGAAAAGATGGGATTGAAGAATATTGAGAGAATAGATGTACCAGAAGGAATAAAAGTGCCTTTGCAAGAGGAATCCGTTGATGTGGTTTTGCTTTATGACGTTATACATTTAGTAGGTAACAGAAAAAAGTTGCTAACTGAAATTTATCAGGTTTCGAAACCAAATGCTCTTATGTCAGTTTACCCAAAACATCATCAGGAGGATATGAATATGGAACTTGATGATGTTAAAGAGGAGATAGAATCTGCAGGTTTTAGTTTTGAAAGAATGCTCTATAAAACATTGATGCATAACAATTACCTTGAACAAGGAGATATTCTGAATTTTAGAAAACAATGATACAATGAGGAAGAGAAGTCAATGGAATCATTGCGGGAAGCTAAAAGAAGGGCAAAGCAGATGAAGTAATTGGCAAATTAAAAGAGATTAAGAAACTAAATGGGAAGAAAGATGAACATCTCTATTGTTACTGTGGGAAATATCATTGTCACCGTTTTATTCTTATTGATATGATTGAAACAATGGAGACAAAAGAATAATTAGATGGAATTAAAAATTACCCCACCAATCTGAGAAAAAGTCTAATGTAATTGGAGAGAAGGCAAGTAATGCGGGGTTTAGCGATGGCAAAAATTGAATCGTTTGATAAATACAGCAAGGACTATGATGAATGGTTTATAAAAAACCATGATATTTACCAAGCTGAGCTAAATGTCATAAAAAGTTTAATCCCTTCTGATGCATCTGGTGTTGAAATCGGCGTTGGTTCAGGTAGATTTGCCTTGCCTCTGGGGATAAAAATTGGTGTAGAGCCTTCCAGGAAAATGGCGGAAATATCTAGAAAAAAGGGAATACAAGTTTACGAAGCAGTAGCAGAACAACTGCCTTTTAACGATAAAACATTTGATTTTGCCCTTATGGTCACAACAATTTGTTTTGTAGATGATCTAGTAAAATCGTTTCAAGAAGCGTACAGGATTCTAAAAAATGATGGTTTCATTGTTGTAGGATTTGTAGATAAAGAGAGTGAGTTAGGAAAGCAATACCAGTTAAAAAAGGAGGCAAGCAAGTTCTATAGAAATGCTACTTTTTATACGGTGAAGGAAACAATAACTTTGTTAAGAGAAGCTAATTTTGCAGATGTTGTAATCAAACAAACAGTTTTCTCGGGACAGACTGACAAAATAGATTCAGTAGAAAACGGCCATGGCAAAGGCAGTTTTGTTGTAATAAAAGCAATAAAACGGACTAATTTAAAGGAGATATAAAAATGGTAAATGAAAGAAAATTGATTGTTTTTGGCCCGGTTCCATCAAGACGTCTGGGAAAAAGCCTGGGGATAAATAATATTCCTCCAAAAATCTGTACGTATTCTTGTGTATACTGTCAACTTGGAAGAACCAATAATATGCAGATAAGCCGCAGGGAATTCTACAAACCTGAAGAAATAACGCGTGCTATTGAAAAAAAAGTTCAAGATGCAAGAGAAAAAGGAGAGCCTATTGATTATCTTACTTTTGTGCCTGATGGAGAACCAACGTTAGATATTAACCTTGGTAAAGAAATAGATCTGATTAAATCTTTATCTTTGGGAATCAAAATTGCTGTTATTACAAACTCATCTTTGGTATGGAAAGAAGATGTTAGAGATGATTTGCATAAGGCTGATTGGGTCTCTTTAAAAATTGATTCTGTGAGTCAAGATATCTGGCGGAGAATTGACAGACCTCATGGGTCTCTGAAACTTGATAAAATATTGGATGGCATATCAGAATTTTCACGTACCTTTAATGGCGAGTTGATAACAGAAACTATGCTTATCCAAGATGTCAATGGTGATGTCAAAGAGGTAGAACAAGTTGCTGATTTAATTGCGAAATTAAATCCTAAAAAGAGCTACGTTTCCATTCCAACAAGACCACCAGCGGAAAAAAGAGTAACACCTGCGACTGAATATGAGATAAACAGGGCATATCAAATTTTCAAAGTGAGAGGTATCAATGTAGAATATCTCATTGGTTATGAAGGAAATGCTTTTGCATATACTGGAAACGTTGAAGAGGACTTGCTTAGTATTACTTCAGTGCATCCAATGAGGGAAGAAGGTATAGAAGAGTTTTTAATGAAGGCTAAAGCAGGTTGGAGTGTTATCAAAAAGTTGATAGATGAGGATAAATTGATACAGGTGGAATATAAAGATAAGAAATTTTATATGAGAAAATTATCGTGAGGTGAGATTCATCTTTATAGGAAGCGACTAAGAAATGAAATGTGTTATGATATTAGTCAATAGAGAACCTCAAGATTGTATCGAAGACAAATGCTATTTTTGATCCAATGCTTCTTGCAAAGAAACGTCATACCATCTATGACGCTGTAACTGCATTTATCATCACGTGGGTTACTGTCGGTGTGATTCAACTTCCTGCTTGAAACAGGCATTCTTGGAAAAAGACTTACTCTAACTCGAAATGTTCTTAGTTTTATAAAAGAAAAAAGATTTTAGTGAGATAGAAATGATCTCTTTAAAATTCAACAGATCAAAAAATGAAATTCTGTTGAAACAATTCCTTCCTGCAAACTCGTTCAAATCTCTCCGAATTCTTTCTATCCAATAACTTCAGAAAGACTTAAATTACGTACTAAGATAATGTCGCTTACAATAAAAGCTAAAGAACCAAAGGTGAAATTATGGAAAAAACAGACGTGTTAGTAATCGGAGGTAGCGCATCAGGTATTGTTACTGCAGTAACTGGTAAATCAAATTATCCAGATAAAGAGTTTATGATTGTCCGCAAGGAAAAACAGGTGATTGTTCCATGTGGAATTCCCTACATTTTTGGATCGCTAGAAAGCAGTGAAAAGAATCTCGTATCAGATGCTGTGTTGGATAAAGCAGGTGTAAAGCTAAAGATTGACGAAGTGGTTTCTATAGATCAAGAGAAAAAGACATGTAAAACAGCCGATGGAACAGAGATCAGTTTTGATAAGCTCGTATTTGCAACTGGTTCTGATACCAAAGTCCCTAAATGGCTTAAAGGAACAGACAAAGAAAATGTTTTTACTATACCAAAGAACAAAGAATATCTTGACAAAGCGTTAGCTAAACTTAAGGACTGTAAAAAAATTGTTACTATAGGTGGAGGT